>JAKSBM010000719.1 GCA_022361135.1 Desulfobacterales bacterium
GGTAACCCCACCCTCGGAATTTCGGTAGAAATGCTTTTCCTTTTCAATTTCCTCCATCACTTCCCCCAATTGGACTTCCCGCCCTGCAATGCGCATGGCATTGCCCGGGCAGGCTTCCACACAGGCTGTGCATAGGGTGCAATTCTCCCGGTCAATGGCCAGATCGGCTTTATCCTCTGTGAAGGCGATCAAATTGTCGGGGCAGGCCTGGATGCATTGGCCGCACCCCGTGCATTGGTTCCGGGAGTGGATGAGTTCACGACCTTTTTTCTGGGTATCGGGATTGGCACACCAGGCACACTTCAGGGGGCAGCCCTTGAAAAACAGGGTGGTGCGGATTCCCGGTCCGTCGTGGAGGGAAAAGTGCTGGATGTTGATGATCTGTCCGGTTGGGGCTGGCATGGAAGCTATCCTTTATTTTTAGGCGCTGGGCCTGGATCCTTGTTTTATTATCGGTTGCCGGAGTTCATATCACCTGGACGCAGTCCGGGTATTGGTGGCGCTGGGATGGATGCTATCCCCGACGCCACCGGTTAAATTCCATGGAGGGAATTTTAATTTTGGGCTCTGTTTTGACGGGCTTCTAAAAAATCGGGCAGCCCATGGAATTAGAGATCGTGGATGGTCCTTGAAATGATATCGTCCTGGACTTCCCGGCTCAACTCCACAAAGTATGCGGAATAACCGGCTACCCGGATGAGGAGGCTTTTGTAGTCCTGGGGTCTTTCCTGGGCACACCTCAGGGTTTTTTGGCCCACCACATTAAATTGGATGTGGAAAAGGTCCATGTCCAAAAAGGTTTTCATGAAGGCGGAAAGCCGTTGTTGTCCAGCCTCTCCTTCCACAGAGCCCGGAGTGAATTTCATGTTGAGCAGGGTGCCCCCGTCAATGGCTGCATAGGGCAGGGTGGAAAGGGATTGGAGGACACCGGTGGGGCCGTTGAGGTCCGCCCCGGGACAGGGGGAACAACCGTCGGCCAGGGGGGTGTATGCCTTGCGTCCCGACGGCAGGGCGCCAATGGAAATGCCCTGGGGCACATTGGAGGATACCGGATAAAGGGCCGGCAGTTTGTTGTTTCCGAACAGGCCTTTGTAGCTTCGGCATTTTTTGATGAGGTAGTTGAAAAGGGTGCTGCCTTCTCCATCGGCTTCTCCAATGCCGTTGCCCCACTTATAAGGGGTTTCCGACAAGAGGCGATGGATCTTTTCATGGCCTTGAAAATTATCTTCCAATGCAGCGGTGAGCTCGGCCATGGTCATCTTTTTTTCTTGGAAAACCAAGCGGCGCACCCCATTCATGGAGTCGATGAAATCCGCTACCCCATTGCCGTTCATGCCCGGGCCGGAATTGTACCGGGCACCGCCCCGGGTCAGGTCTTTTCCGTTTTTCACACAATCCGAGGTGAGCAGTGAGGCCAGGGGGTTCTGGAGGTATTTGGAGTGGAGATTTTCCAGCAGGTTCTGGATGACATTGAAATGGTCGAAGAGGTGGTCAATCTGGCGGTATACTCGATTTTCAAATTCATCGTAGCTTTGGATTTCCATGGGATCTCCGGTTTCCAGACCGATTTTTTCCCCGGATTTGCGATGGACCCCGTTGGTAAAGACAAATTCCATGACAGCACCCAGGTTGTAATGGCCCGAGGAGGACCATTGGTAGGTTTTGCCCGGAACCTGGGCTTCCACGCAGCCAATGGGGGCCCATTCCCTTGCCACCTCGGGGGGAACTCCTTTTTTCATGACGGTTTGGATGCCCACGGTATCCGAATGGATGGAGGGAAAGCCCGATCCAGTTTGAATGAGTTCGGCGATTTTCAGGAAAAAATCCTCAGGGTTTTTTCGGCTGAGGCGCACAGAGACAGACGGTTGGACCATCTGGAGGTGGATGGTGGCCTGGAGCATGAGGTAGGAGAGTTCATTGACGGCATCGTTGTTGTTGATGTCCGTGCCCCCCACGCAGATGTTTTGGAAGGCGCAGAAACCAGCATAGTGGTGGGCGGCTTCCTCGCACCAATACCAGATCTGTTCCCCGGTTTTCACCCAGAAGGATTCCAGGATGTCCAATGCTTCCTGGTCGTTGAGGCGGCCGGCATCCACATCTGCCTTGTAATATGGGTAGAGGTATTGGTCCAGCCGTCCCAGGGAATATCCTCCGGCGTTTCCTTCAATGTGGAGACCGATGAGGATGAAATAAACCATCTGCACGGCCTGGCCAAATGTTTCCGCCGGTTTGTGGGCAATGTGGCGGCAATTGGCAGCCATCTGTCTTAATTCTTCAGCCCGCTTGGGATCCGCGTCCTGGGCGGCAAGCTCACAGCTTTTTCCATGGCGTTGGGCCAGGGTGGTGAGGGCCCGGCAGGTGATGAGAACCGATTCCAGAAATGATTTTTTATCATAATCTTCGTGGCAATGGGCCAGATCAAGCTCCGAAAGTCCTTGTTCTGCCATGGCAGCCACCCCGTCAAGGCCGGTGGAAAGCATGAAGGGGAAATCCGGAACAAAGTCTCCGGGTACACAATTGTATTTGATGGCCGAATCAATGACGCCGCCCACGTTGAGGATGGCCAGGGAGTCAGAGGGTACCTGGTTTTTGAAAAAATCTTCCACGGTTTTGCCCTTCCAATAGGGGAAAATTTCTTCCCTGAAGACCTCCTTTTCGATCTCGGTGATGGCATAGGGATCCTGGGAGCGGAAGGAGATGGTGTCCAACTCGTCAATGAGCCAAAGGGCGGCCAGCTCAGGGTGGATGACGGCACAACGGCCGGTTCGGCCGGCATTGCCCACGATGAGTTCATTGGGCTCCACCTGAATGGTTTTGGTTTCGCAGATGCGCAAAAATGACTTGGCCCGGCGCAGGATTTCATCCTCCCCCTCGGTTTCTTTGTACACCTGGGTTTTGGCCATGGCCGCTTCCAGACAGATGGCAGGTGTATGGTCAAAAAAACGGGCCTTGAGGTCCCGGCTCCGTTGGGACATTTTCAGATCTTCAGTTATATCGAGCATGTCAGCTCCTCGTTTTTGTGAATCCTAAATCTCTATCTTTTTGGGTTTGATTTGATCAAAATCACATAGATTGTATTTATTGATTAAATGTATGACCCTTTTCTGAGATAGTCCAACGTAGTGGTAAAGTCAAGCTGTTTCAAGGGGGATTTCCTTGGCGATTTGTGAAGAATCTGAATGGATGGTGGGCAGGTCTTTAATATTTCAGCGGGTTAGCGGGTAAAACGATCCGGCGTTTTGGGTAGGAATAGAAATAAGCAATACCCATTGGGCCGTGAATCAGAACTATCAATTGGAATCATTGGAAGGAAAAACATACATCTGGGGTGATCTTAATATCCAAAAGGAGGAATCATGGAATTGAAGTGGAAAAAGACGCTCCAGAAAAAAGCTGAGCAGAATCTTTTGGACC
>JAKSBM010000747.1 GCA_022361135.1 Desulfobacterales bacterium
GGCGCGATTCCTGGGATTTCTTTGACCTGCTGCTGAATAAGGCCTCCGTGGTGTGTACCCCGGGTGGCGGTTTTGGCAAGTGCGGCAGCGAATACATCCGTATTTCCGCCTTCAACAGCCGGGAAAACGTGGTGGAAGCCATGGCGCGCATCAAAGAGGCCCTGAAATAATGAACCATTTTTTCAAGGTGAAATCCCTGGAGGCCGTCATGGCCCTCAGGGAAACCTTCACCCCTTTGGGGACGGAGACGGTGCCGGTCCACTAAGCCGTCTCCCGGACCCTTGCCCGGGACCTGGTGGCCCCCCGGAACATGCCCGGATTCAGACGGGCCACCATGGATGGCTATGCCCTGGCCGCCCCTTCCAGTTTCGGGGCATCGGAGTCCAATCCCGCCTGGTTGACCATCCAGGGGAGCATCCCCATGGGGGTGGTTCCCGATTTCACCCTGGCCCCGGGCAGTGCAGCCCGGATTTCCACCGGGGGCATGCTGCCCCAGGGTGCCGATGCCGTGGTCATGGTGGAACACACCCAGGCCGTGGATGGGGATTCCGTTGAGATTTACAAAAGCGTGGCCCCCCTCCAGAACGTCATTGACGCGGACGAGGACTTTGCCCAGGACCAGGTGGTCCTGGCCCGGGGTACCCGGATCCGGGCCCAGGAGGCGGGGCTGGCAGCCGGTTTGGGCTTTTCAGAAGTGACGGTTTACAAGGTGCCCCGGGTGGGGATTATCTCCACCGGCGATGAGATCATTCCCATTGATGCCGACCCGGCCCCGGGACAGATCCGGGACATTAATTCCTATACCCTGGCCGGCCTCATTGAAGAGGCCCGGGGCCAGGCCGTTCGTTACGGCATTGTTCCGGATGATCCCAAATCCCTCGAAGCCACCTGTCGCAAGGCCCTGGCCGAAACCGACATGGTTCTCCTTTCCGGGGGCAGTTCCGTGGGCACCCGGGATTATACCGTGGAGGTCCTTTCCGATTTGCCCGACACGGAAATCCTGGTCCACGGCATGAGTGTGAGCCCGGGTAAACCCACCATCCTGGCCCGCTCCGGGACCAAGCCGGTCTGGGGCCTTCCCGGGCAGGTGGTGTCGGCCATGGTGGTTTTGAAGGTGGTGGTTCTTCCCTTTCTCAACACCCTCCAGGGGCTGGCCCCCCGGCCCGATATCCGGGTACGGGCCCGGCTGAGCCGCAACCTGGCTTCGGCCCAGGGCCGCCGGGATTTCGTCCGTGTCCAGCTCCTCCCCGGGGAGGACGGCGTCATTGCCAAGCCGGTTCTGGGTAAGTCCGGTCTCATCCGGACCATGGTCCATGCAGACGGCCTCCTGGAGATCGGCGACCATGTGGAAGGGTTGGAAAAGGACACCCTGGTGGATATCATTCCCCTATAATTTAAAATTCGGAAGCCCACAATATGAATTCTAAACGCAACGTATACCTGGACATGGCCAGCATTGAATCGGCACGTTCCACATTGTTTGATACCTTTGGTCACCTCATCACCCCCACCGAGACCCTGGACGTGGTCCGGGCCAAGGGGCGGGTCCTGGCCCAGCCGGCCATTGCAGCGGTTTCTTCACCCAATTTCCATGCCGCGGCCATGGACGGCATTGCCGTGGATGCCAAGGTCACCTTCGGGGCCTGTGAAGAAGCGCCAAAGGAGTTGGTCATCGGAGACACCGCATCCTGGGTCAACACCGGCCATGCCATGCCCCCGGGAACCAATGCCGTGATCATGATTGAGCATCTCAATGTCCTGGATGATACCCACATTGAGATCGAGGCCCCGGTATTTCCCTGGCAATATGTGCGTAAGATGGGGGAGGACATTGTGGCCACGGAGCTGCTTTTCCCCCGGAACCATCGCATTGACGCTTATTCCCAGGGCGCCCTTCTTTCGGGGGGGATTTTCCGTGCCCAGGTCTACCGGAAACCCCGGGTTCTCATCGTTCCCACGGGGTCGGAGCTGGTCCAATGGGACAGGATTCAGCCCAGTGAAATGGGCCCCGGCGATGTGGTGGAATCCAACTCCACGGTCCTGGCCGGTCTCTGCGAGGACCATGGTGCCGAAGCCGTCATCCATCCCATGCTCAAGGATAAGCTGGAAACCATCCAATCCGCCGTGGGAACCGCGGTGCAGGGGGAATACGATGCCGTGTGCATCATCGGTGGCTCCTCGGCCGGGTCCATGGACTTTGCCAAGCCCGTGATTTCTTCCCTGGGAAAGGTGCTGGTCAACGGGGTGTCCATGATGCCGGGTAAACCCGTCCTCTTCGGGGATGTGGAAGGTAAACCGGTTTTCGGTATTCCCGGCTATCCGGTGTCGGCCATTGTGGCCTTTGAACAATTTGTGGGCCCCTTGCTTTGTCATATGCAGCGGTTGGCCGTGCCCGAATTGCGCACCGCCACCGTATCCCCGGCCCGGAAAATGGCGTCCAAGCTGGGCCAGGAGGAGTTTGTCCGGGTGAAGATCGGATCCGTGGATGGGAACCTGATTTCCTCCCAATTGCCCCGGGGCTCGGGGAGCATTACCACCCTCACCGAGGCCGACGGGATCATTCGCATTCCCCGGGACCAGGAAGGGGTAAATGAAAAGGAAGCGGTGACAGCCCATCTGCTTCGGCCCCTTTCGGCCATTGACAACACCGTGGTCATCACCGGTTCCCATGACAATACCCTGGACCTTTTGGCCGACCAGGTGCGCCGGACCCATACCAATGTATCCATCTCCTCCTCCCACGTGGGCAGCATGGGCGGCCTCATGGCCCTGAAGAAGAAGGCCTGCCACATGGCCGGTGCCCATTTGCTGGATCCCGAGGACGGGAGTTACAATATCTCCTATATCCAGAAATATCTGGCCGGTGAGCCCGTAACCGTGGTCAATCTGGTCATGCGGGAACAGGGGCTCATGGTGCCCAAGGGTAACCCCAAGGGCATCGGCGGACTGGAAGATCTGGCGAAAAATCAGCTTCGCTTCATCAACCGTCAGGCCGGCTCCGGCACCCGGATTCTTTGTGATTACAAACTCAATGCCCTGGGATTGAACCCGGCGGACATCCCCGGATATGATGTGGATGAATACACCCACATGTCCGTGGCCGTGGCCGTCCTGTCCGGCCGGGCCGATGCCGGCCTGGGGATCATGGCCGCCGCACGGGCCCTGGATCTGGATTTCATCCCCGTGGTCACCGAGGAGTATGATTTGGTCATCCCCCAGCGGTTTTTTGAAACCCCCAAGGTCCAGGCCCTGATGGAGACCATTCAATCCCAGGCCTTCCAGGATCGGGTGGCTGCCATGGGCGGATATGGGTTGGAAAGGACCGGACAGATTATCTACCAGGGCTAACGTGGGCGTATAAGGCCGGGCCCGCTGGGTCGGTCTGGAAAAAATAAAACCGGCAGTGGGATGCTACCCACTGCCGGTTTGCTTTTTGGGAATCGCCAGCCCCATGGGGCGGGTCACATTGGATTAATAGGGATGGATTTCCACCCGGCGGTTCAGGGCCCGACCGTATTCCGTTCCGTTGAGGGCCACGGGCTGTTTGAATCCGAATCCCGAGGTGGCCATGCGGTTCCTCAGGATCCCCTTGTCCACCAGGTAGGCGGCCACGGCCTGGGCCCGTCTCATGGAAAGGCCCATGTTGTATGCGGCACTGCCGATGTTGTCGGTGTGTCCCTGGAGTTCCACGCTCATGGCGGGATTCTTTTTCAGGATGGCGGCCACTTCATCGAGCATGGGATAGGCTTGGGTTTTGATCACGGATTTGTCAAAGTCAAAGAGGACATTGTCCAGTGCCCAGCATCCATTGGCATTGACCCGGGCGCCCATGGGGGTGCCGGGGCATTTGTCCATCTGGTCGTAGACCCCGTCCTTGTCGGAATCCTTTTGGGCCATGGCGGCGGTATGTTTTTTGTTCAGGAAGGCTTTTTCAACGAAATTGGCCATGCCGGCGGAGGTCATGATTTCATCTGCCGTGGAGAAGAAACCGCAATCTCCGATTTCCGCCACCTTTTCCATGCGGGCCCGGCCTTCGGCTTTATCCCCCACCAGGATGGGGTAGAAGCAGACCGAAGAGCCCATGGCATCCTTCAGGGCCTGGGCTTTTTCCACGGTGCCGTCCATGTCCAGGCCATCGGAGATGAAGACCACGGCATTTCTACTTCCGGGCAGGCTTTTCAGATCCATTGCAACGGCATCAATGGCCATGGCCATGGGGCTCCAGCCTCCGGGTTGGGACACTTGCTTCATGGCCGCTGCAGCATCCCGGGTGGAATAGGGGGCCATGCCGTAGAGCAGTTCCGTGGGCTCGGAAGAAACCTCATCGTGGTGGCCGAAGGTTCTCAGTCCGGCCGTTTGTCCCAGTTCGGGAATGGTCATGTTCATGCGCTGGGCAACGGTTCTGGCAATGTCGAATTTCCGGGCCCCGTTGAATTCATCCCCCATGGAGGAGGAGGCGTCCATGAGCAGGATAAAATTATCCACTTTGGAATCATAGGCATCGGCGGTGAATTGTTTGGCCGTAAAGGAGGGAAAGTCCATGGAAGGCGCCTTTTGGGCACACCCGGTTAAAAGCCCGATGAGGCCCAGGGCCAGAAGGCTGTTCAGAAAAAGTTTTTTCATCATTTCTTCTCCTTTTCGTTTTGAGCTAGTTATTAAATCGTGAAAAATATTGGTGGATTCCTTTGATATAGGATATCTCTACCTTAGAAATTCCGCGAAATCAACTTTTCTTTTCACAATGCGATGGGGATTACGATAAGCTAAAATGGTGACCCATTGCAAGGGGGAGGAACCGATAAGTATCCGGGTGAAAATAATTTTTTCCACACGCTCCCTGGGAGAGGCGATTGATTTTACAGGTGTTCAGGCCGTGGGTTTCGCTTCCCGGTTTTGGTCATGGCCCTAATGCCTTGCTTTTTGAAGGCAGGAATTATATTAGGAGGCTCCGGGAAAGTAAGGATCCCAAATCTATTTAATAAGGGAAAATTGAAATTACATGGAAATTTATCAAGGCATTGTATTGGGTATTTTACAGGGGTTGACTGAATTCTTGCCCGTGAGCAGCTCCGGCCATCTGGTGTTGGGGCAATTGTTCTTCGGCATTACGGAATCGGTGCTTTCCTTTGACATCAGCGTTCACATGGGAACATTGGTGGCCGTGCTGGTGGTCTATCGCAGGGATATCCTGGCCATGCTGGCCTCACTCACGGCCTTCGGGATTGGCTCCGGTGATCGTTCCCCTGCTGCCTTCATGGCCGATGAAAACCGTCGGCTGGCCCTGTGGATCATTGTGGGCTCGGTTCCCACGGCCCTGGCCGGCCTATTCATCAAACGGTTTGAGCATCTGCTTTTTTCTTCGGCCCCATTGGTGGGTTGCATGCTGATCCTGACCGGGCTCATCCTCTGGTTTTCCCGGCGGTTTTATGGGAATCGCCCCGGCCAGGTCTCCATGGATGCCAAGCGGGCCCTGTGCATCGGTTTGGTCCAGGGCTGCGCCGTTATCCCCGGGGTGAGCCGTTCCGGGTCCACCATTTCCGCCGGTCTGGCACTGGGCCTGGACCGGGACCGGGCGGCCCGTTTTTCCTTTTTATTGTCCATCCCCGCCATTGTGGGGGCCCAGATTTTAAGTTTTAAAGATACATGGGGGCAGGGGCTTGTCATTGACCCGGCAACCATTTGTGGTACAATCGTGTCATTTGTCACCGGCCTCATCGCCCTTAAATTGCTTTTAAAATTGGTTCATACGGGGAAATTCCATTTGTTTGCTCCGTATTGCTGGGGTGTGGGGTTGCTGGTCTTATTGTCAAATCTTGTTGCATAGAGGAGAAAAGATGAATCCTGGAATTTTCAGAGAATACGATATCCGCGGCGTTGCCGGTGTTGATTTTTCAGAGGACGATGTAAAATTGATAGGCCGGGCCTACGGCACCATGCTCCGGGGCCAGGGGCGGAAACGCCTTTCCGTGGGCCGGGATTGTCGGGAAACTTCGGAAGCCTATTCCCGGGCATTCATTGAAGGTATCCTGTCCACGGGCTGTGATGTGGTGGACATTGGGGTTTGCCCCACGCCGGTGCTTTATTTTTCCATCCAGCACTTGGAGCTGGAGGGGGGCGGCATGGTTACGGCCAGCCACAATCCACCGGAATACAATGGATTCAAGCTCATGTCCGGCACCGATTCCATCCACAGCCAGGGGCTCCAGGATATCCGGAAAATCATCCAGAGCGGTGAATATGAAAACGGGCAGGGGCGTTTGACCACCGCCGATGTCCTCACCCCCTACATGGCCCAGATCCAGGACAATATTTCCCTGAAAGCCCCCCTGCGGGTGGGGGTGGATGCCGGGAACGGCACCGGCGGCGTGACTGCCCTGCCTGTACTTAAGGCCCTGGGCTGTGAAGTCCATGATATCTTCTGCGACATGGACGGTCGCTTTCCCAACCACGAGGCCGACCCCACCCAGAAAAAGAACCTGACCCAGCTCATCGAGCTGGTACGGAAGGAAAAACTGGACATCGGCATCGGCTATGACGGGGAC
>JAKSBM010000942.1 GCA_022361135.1 Desulfobacterales bacterium
CTCGTTCATGAGGTCCATGAAGGATTGGCCCTTGTTCAGCCCCAGTTTCCGGCCGATGAGGTCCATGGCCTGGATCCCGTTGGTGCCTTCGTAGATCTGGGTGATCTTGCAGTCCCGCAGGAGCTGTTCCTGGGGATATTCTTTGGTGAAGCCGTAACCGCCGAAGATCTGGACGCCGGTGGAGCACAGATCAAAGGCCCGGTCGGTGATATAGCCCTTGGCCACGGGGATGAGGACGTCGATCATGCCCTGGAACCGGGCGATCTCTTCGGCGTCTTCGCTGACCTTGGAGAGATCCTCCAGCAGGCCGATGTAGAAGAGAATGGAGCGCATGCCCTCGGTTTGGGATTTCATGGTGAGCAGGATGCGTTTCACATCGGGGTGGTTGATGATGGGAACCCCGGCAGCCCCCCGGGGGGCGGTGAGGTCTTTTCCCTGGACCCGTTCCCGGGCGTAGTTTAGGGCATTGATATAGGAGGCCGAGGCACAGGCAAACCCCTGGAGTCCCACGTGGAGACGGGCTTCGTTCATCATGACAAACATGGCGCTCATGCCCTTGTTTTCAGCCCCTAGAAGGGTGCCCATGCATTCACCCTTGCCCCCCAAGGCGATGGAACAGGTGGGGGACCCGTGGATGCCCATTTTTTCTTCGATGCCCGTGCAGACCACGTCGTTGAATTCACCCATCTTTCCTTTTTCATCCACCCGGTATTTGGGGACGAGGAATAAGGAGATGCCCGGGGTGCCGGCAGGGGCCCCTTCGATGCGGGCCAGCACCGGGTGGATGATGTTTTCCACCAAATCGTTTTCCCCGGAGGAGATGAATATTTTATTGCCGGTGATGGAATAGGTCCCGTCTCCGTTGGGCACGGCTTTGGTGGTCAGGGCCCCCACGTCGGATCCGGCTTCGGGTTCGGTGAGGAGCATGGAACCGCCCCATTTTCCGGTGTAAAGGTTCTTCAGAAAGAGTTTTTTCTGGAGGTCGGTGCCGAATTTTTCCACCAGGCGGCCGGCCCCGTGCATGAGCAGGTTGTGGAGCATGAAGGGGGAGTTGGCCCCGTTGAAATAATTGCCGGCGGCCAGGGAGAGGACGGCGGGCATGCCCTGGCCGCCCCAGTCGGGATCGTCGCACATGGCGGTCCATTCGCCCTCGCAGAAGAGTTCATAGGCCCGGTGGAAGGATTTGGGGACCTTGACCTCTCCGTTTTCGAAGGTGCAGCCCTCTTCATCGGCTTCGGTGAAATAGGGTAGAAGTTCCTTCACGGCCAGGTTGCGGGCTTCCCCGATGACCAGGTCGATGGTTTTTTTATTGAATTCGGCAAAGCGGTCATGCTCGGAAAGCTGGGCCGCATTGAGTTGTTCGTGGAGGACAAAGTCCACATCCCGTCTGTCTGCTATTGATTGTGCCATGATCTTTTCCTCCTATTTGGTGTAATCGTAGAATCCCTTGCCGCTCTTCCGGCCCAGGTAACCGGCCCGGACCATCTTCCGCAGCAGGGGGGCGGGTCTGTATTTGTCTTCTCCCAATTCATCGTGGAAGCCTTCCAGGACCAGGAGCAGGGTGTCCAGGCCCACCATGTCGGCCAGGGCCAGGGGGCCGATGGGATGGTTGGCGCCCAGGGTCATGGCCTTGTCGATGTCCTCGGCCGAGGCCACACCTTCGGCCAGGGTGAAAACGGCTTCGTTGATCATGGGGCAGAGGATGCGGTTCACGGCAAACCCCGGCGCTTCCTTGACCTCGATGGGAACCTTTTTGATTTTTTCCACATAGTCCCGGGCAATGCTCAGGGTTTCATCGGAGGTGGTGAAGCCCCGGATGAGTTCCACCAGCTTCATGACGGGAACCGGGTTGAAATAATGCATGCCGATGACCTTGTCCGGCCGCTGGGTGGCGCTGGCCATTTCCGTGATGGAGAGGCCCGAGGTGTTGGTGGCAAAGAGGGTGTCGGTCTTGCAGATCTGGTCCAGTTCCTGGAAAACCTGTTTTTTAATGTCCATGATTTCGATGATGGCTTCGATGACCAGATCGGCATCCTGGGCTGCGGCGGTGAGGTCGCAGGTGCCGGTGATCCGGCCCAGGATGGCCGAGGCTTCGGCATCATCCATTTTCCCCTTGGCCACGGCCCGGGATAGGTTGGACTTGATGGTGGACAATCCATTTTCCACAAACCGGTCTTCCATGTCCCTTAAGCTGACCTCAAAACCGGCCTGGGCCGATACCTGTGCAATGCCGGCACCCATGATCCCGGCACCCAGAACGCATATCTTTTTGATCTCCATATCGATCTCCTTTGTAAAAAGAGGTTTTATTTCCGTCCGCTGTTCAGATAATGCATGGGCTGTGCCATGGGGCTGAGGTGATGGTATTACAGGGGGTTATGCTGAAAAGTCCGTGTTCGGGGGGGATTTGTATCCGTCCCATGGGAAAGAAAAAACTGTGCCCCGGCGCGGTTTTGTGGTAATCCGGCCCATGGTACAGTTGATTTGATGCCCAATCCCTTGATTCCAGGAGGTGGTATGATCGATTCCCAAGAGAGCACCCTGTCCCGGGTGGATGAAAAGGATTTTTTCCGGGAGGCAACCCTGCGCCTTTGCTCCAGTTTGGAGATCGAGCGGGCCCTCCACCAATGTCTCCTCTATATTTCCCAGTATATTCCCACGGACCAGATGGGCTTCCAGGTCTATGATCCCGACACCGGGGTGGTGGAGATGGTGGCCCATGCCACCTTATCTTCGGGCAAGGTGATTTCCGAGATGGTGCCCCTGTCCCGGGAGGGCCGCCGCCAGGTGGAGGAACGCCACCTGGAACGGGTCCGCCTCATCCCCCGCCTGGGGGAGGATCCGGTGACCGGCCCCGTGGCCGAGCGGCTCAAGGCCTGGGATCTTTCCGCCATTGTCATGGACCTGGTTTTGGAAAAGACCATGCTGGGGATCTTTTCCGTTTTCAGCGACGGCTACCACGATTTCGCTCCCCGCCATGTCCGCCTGGCCACCCTGTTGGCCAAGCCCTGTGCCATTGCCCTGACCAACAGCCTTCGGTACCGGGAATTGATGAACCTCAAAGAGATCCTGGCCGATGACAACCGCTACCTCCAGGAGGAGCTCAATCGCATCTCCGGGGAGCGGGTCATCGGGGCGGGCCGGGGCTTGCGCCCGGTCATGGAAATGGTGCGCCAGGTGGCCCCCCTGGAAAGCCCGGTCCTCCCCCTGGGGGAAACCGGCACGGGCAAGGAGGTCATTGCCAATGCCATCCACAACCTTTCCCTGCGCAAGGACGGCCCCTTCATCCGGGTCAATTGCGGGGCCATTCCGGCCTCCCTTTTGGATTCGGAGCTCTTTGGGTATGAAAAGGGGGCCTTTACCGGGGCGGTCTCCCGCATGCGGGGGCGCATTGAAAGGGCCCAGGGCGGCACCCTTTTCCTGGATGAGATCGGGGAGCTTTCCGCCGAGGCCCAGGTTCGGCTTTTGCGGGTCCTCCAGGAAAAGGAGATCGACCGGGTGGGGGGGAGCCAGACCGTCCATGTGAATATCCGGGTCATTGCCGCCACCCATCGAAATTTGGAAAAGATGATGGAGGACCAGACCTTCCGGCCCGATCTTTTTTTCCGATTGCGGGTTTTTCCCATCACCATCCCTCCCCTGCGTCGCCGGCCCGACGACATCCCCGATCTAGTCCGCCATTTCATCGGGAAAAAGGTGAAGGAAATGAAGCGGACCACCACCCCCATGCCCACGCCCGAAGCCCTGGCCCGCCTTTCCGCCTACCAATGGCCCGGCAATGTCCGGGAGCTGGAAAATGCCGTGGAGCGGGCCTTGATCCTGGAGCGGGGGGAATATCTTTCCTTTGGGGAGGTGAGCCGGGGGGGAACCGCCCCGCCGCCGACCTCTGCCCCAAATCCTTCCCATGGGCTTCCCCTGGAAACGGTTGCCCCCCTGCCCACCCTGGATCAGGCCATGGTGGCCCACATCCGCCAGGCCCTGGCCCTGTGCAATGGCCGGGTTGAAGGGGACAAGGGGGCGGCCAAGATGCTGGACATCAATCCCTCCACCCTGCGCAAGCGCATGAAAAAGCTGGGCATTGCCTTTGGGCGGAAAACGGGGACGGTTTCGTCTGCCCTTCAGCCGGATTTCTCCCCCAGGGGATATTGATTTGTGTTGACAAAGTTTTCGGCCCGGGCCTATGGTTTTGGCTCACAGTGTTCACATTTCTATGGCAGGTGACCATGACACATCATTCCGTTGTGCTGATTGTACCGCCCCTCTCCCTTGAACAACGCTACGGCAGGGAAATGAAGCATTTTGGTGCGGTGACCGAACCCCTGGGGTTGGCCTACCTGGCCGCCAATCTGGAAACGCATCACATCCCCGTTTCCATCATTGACGGGGCGGCCGAGGAATTGAGCTGGCAGGATATCCGGCGCCGCATCCGGGATTTGAAGCCCAGTCTCATCGGGTTATCCCTCCTCACCCCTTCCTTTGAGGTGGTTCAACAGCTTTGCGGGCAACTCAAAGCCGAATTTCAGGATACCAGTATCATCCTGGGGGGCCCCCATTGTACGGCATTGCCCGAGCAGACCCTGAAGGAAATCCCCGGGGCCGATCTGGTGTGCATGGGGGAAGGGGAGGAGACCCTGGTTGCGGTGGCTGGGGACCGTTCCAACACCGGATGGGAGGATATTTTGGGGATCTGTTACCGGACTCCGGACCGGGGGATCCGGAAGAACCCGCCCCGGCCCTTTATTCGGAATATCGATGAGATCCCCATGCCGGCCCGCCATCTCCTGCCCATGGATCGGTATCGTCTCACCGCCTCCAGAACCTCCGGGGACGCCTATTGCCCCACCATTATCGTGGCCCGGGGCTGCCCCTTTGGCTGCACCTATTGCTCCCACACCTTTGGGCGGAAAATTCGATTCCATTCCATTGGGCGCATCTTGGAAGAGATTCATTGGCTGATTCAGAATTACGATATCCGCCAATTGAACATCGAAGCCGATACCCTCACCGCCAATAAAAAATTTGTCCGTGGCCTGTGCCGGGCGCTCATTTCAGGTGGACTGTCGGCACGCCTCAAATGGACCTGTGAAAGCCGGGTGGATACGGTGGATGCCGATATTCTGAAATTAATGAAGCGGGCGGGCTGCTGGCAGATCAGCTATGGGTTTGAAACCGGCAGCCAGCGACTCCTGGACCATATCAACAAATCCGTTACCCTGGAGCAGATGAGGGAAACCATGGCGGCCACCCGCAGGGCCGGCATTTCCGTGCGGGGATTTTTCATGCTGGGCCTTCCAACGGAGACCCGGGAGGAAAGCCGGGAGACCATTCGTTTCGCCCGGGAGTTGGATCCCCTCTGGGCCCAGTTTACACTGACCACACCCTATCCGGGCACCCCCATGTTTGCGCAATTGTGCCGGGAAAAGAAGATTCGGAATTTCGACTGGAAGAATTACAATACCTGGTCCGGCTGGAAGGACAATGGCAACCTGCCCTTCATTGCCGAGGGACGGAGGGTGGAAGAACTCCTGGCCCTCCAGAAAACCGCCCTCCGGCAATTTTACATGCGTCCCCGGGTCTTTTTGCGTTTTCTCCTTTCGGTTCGTTCACCTAGTGATTTTATGAAATATGCCCTGGGCCTTTGGGTCCTATTGAAAACCAAATTTTCAAGCTGATCCGATGCCCCGTTAAGGGGGCCCCCATTTTTTATACGATATTTATACATTCCCAATCCGGCCATGGCCTGTCTTTTTCCTTTGGCTTTTTCGGGGAATACACCTGCTCGTTTTTTTGATTCCAGCTGCATGGGGGGACAGGTGGGGTGTGGCATTGAACTATTTTTGATGGCGGTAAAAGGGGTTATAGGTTTCAAAAATAGGTAAAAAATACGCCAAAAATTGAGTTTACAAACCCGGTGATTCTGATAAAGTTCTTACCAGTGCCGGTTCCCGGTGCCGACCTTGCAATTTCGGAGTACCCCATGTCCTGTGCCGAGAAAAACCACCTTATTAGTGATTCCATCATCCGCGTGGTGCGGAAATTCATGATTTTCGAAAATTTGGAGTCCAGGGATATCAAGCGCCTCCTCGGTGCCAAGGTCCGGGGGCGTGACGGGCGTGTCCGCCATATGGCTTCCATGTGCCATTACAAGGCCGGTGAGGAGGTGATCCAGGACGGGGTCTTTGATTCCAGGACCTTCTGGGTGGTCCAGGGGGCCTTTGAGGTGATCCAGGAGGGGAATTCCATGGCCGTTTTCGACAAACCCGGACAGATCTTTGGGGAGATGAGCGTCCTGGAGGGGATCCCCCGGACCGCCATCGTCCGGGCCCTCACCGACGGGGTTTGCCTCCGCCTGGACATGTGGGTGCTGGAGGCCTTGGACAACGACCCCGTTGCCGACATCGTCCGGAAAAGTTTTTACCAGGTCATCCTTTCGCGCCTGGAAAAGACCAAGGAAATCGTCATGTCGGAAAAGCTTCGCCTGGAAATGCAATATGCCCACATCCTCAGTTTTGAGCTGCGCATCCGGGAGAAATCCCAACAATGGCAGTTTGATCCCATCTGATCCAGGTCTGCCCTATCCATTTGCCGGGGCGACATGATCCTTAATAAAAACAGCCCCTTTCCCAAGTATATCCCATTGTTCCCCATTGGCCCTGAAAATAGCTCTGCATGGTATTCGATTTTGTTAATCTAATTGTATTTCGAATTTTGTGCGAGTTTGGGTGTCTATTTTTTATTTTTGTTCTGATTTTATATCCTTTGATTGAATAAAATTGTGTTTCCGGTGAAAATAATTTTTCCATCCATTTTGTGGATTTGGCCTTCTATTCTTAAATAATTTTCATATATACTTAATTTTGACGGGGTCGATTTGCGGTTCTCCGAATTTTCATTAATTGACCCGTCCGTCTAAGTCCTTGATTCTAAATTAAAATGATTGACAGATCCACCGGAACCTTCTTAGGATGACAACCTTGGATAGGGCCTCAAACCGTTTTTGATCTGACAAACCAAGCTTTACCTCTTTTGCGTAGACCCGGGAGTGGAATTTCGCCGCCTGCCCAGGCCAATGGTAACCCCATTCCAAAAGACGGCTGCCTTAATATTTAGACCAAAGGAGAGCGTATATGTGTCGTCTATTCGCATTGACCAGCCAAGAACCCGTATC
>JAKSBM010000525.1 GCA_022361135.1 Desulfobacterales bacterium
ATTAACATGATTTCAATTGGTTAAAAATTATTTGATTTTTTTAAGGAGGAATAATGATTAAAAAAATTTTATTTGTGTTAACAGTATTCGTATTTGTGTTTACGACCGTGGGGCTCAGTTTGGCCATTGAGAAAGGCAACAAACGCAAGGGAAAATACACCTACCGCAAGGTGGTAAAGGCCTGTTACCAGCGTGGAGCCGTGGATTCCGATACCCCCCAGGTCAGCCCCTCTTCCAAAAAAATGGCCGAATGGAAAGCCGTATTTGAAGGCAGGGATCTGGCCCAGTTCGGCTGCCAGGAAGAATGGGATAACCTGAGTGAAAAGGATTATCTGGACATCTACTCCTATTTTTATCACTATGCAGCAGACTCGGCCACACCAGCCACCTGCAAATAATCCGCAATCCAGGGGGCTGTAAGGCCCCCTTTTTCACTCATTTATCCTGGGAGATATCATGGGAAAACATCTATTTCTGTTTTCGGTAATTGCGCTGTCCCTGCTGAGCCCGGGCATCCCTTTGGGCCCAATTCAGATCGAGGCCGCGGTTTCCGAAGAAGCATTGGGCTTAACCCTGGCCAAACAGGCAGTTAAGTCCGACAAACACTGGACCACGGCCGACCATTCAAAGATGGACGCCTTGAACAAAGATTTTAAAAGTGGAGACGATGTGACACAGGCCTGTCTTTCATGCCACACCGATGCGTCCATGCAGTTCAAGGATACCATCCACTGGACCTGGAAGGTGCCCTCTGAAAAAAAGGGCATCATGAACGGCAAAGCCGGCCATGCCGTGAACAACTTCTGCATCTCCGGCAATGCCATGGAAGACAAGGGTTGTCTTGGCTGCCATGCCGGATGGAACGGCACCCAGGGGGAGGTCAACTGCCTGGCCTGCCATGGGGGAGAAAAATTCAATTACAAGGAAACCTTTGAAGACCTGGCTGCCTTTGAAGGGGATACGGACCCCGATACCCAGGAAATCGTAGGTGAGCTGAAGATGGAACTGGGCCGGGCCGTGAAAAACATTGTCCGTCCCCAGCGGAACAATTGCGGGGAATGCCACTTTAAGGGCGGCGGCGGAGACGGGGTAAAACATGGAGACCTGGATACCTCCCTGGCCAAGCCCAATAAAATGCTCGACGTCCACATGGCGGCAGAAGGTGCCAATTTCACCTGTACCCGTTGCCATACCACGGTCAAACATCACATTGCCGGACGTCTTTACACCCGCCCGGCGGCCACGGAGCGCACCAGTCTCATTGAAGACGACATGGCCTCCAAGATCACCTGTGAATCCTGCCACAGCACCGAACCCCATAAAACCAGCTCTAAAATGAACGACCACACCGATAAGGTGGCCTGTCAGAGTTGCCATATCCCCACCTTTGCCCGGGTGAACCCCACCATGACCGAATGGGACTGGGCCAAGGCCGGCAAACTCAAGGAGGGGAAACCCTACAAAGAAAAAGGGGAGCTGGGCAAATACACCTACAAGTCCATCAAGGGTGAGTTCAAATGGGAGAAGAATGTGGTTCCGGAATACTTCTGGTACAATGGTTCCTTTTCCAACACCGGCATCCGGGATGAAATCGATCCACAGACCCTGGTCAAGGTCAGCCATCCCATGGGGGATGCCAATGATCCCAATGCCCGCATTGCCCCCTTTAAAATTCACATGGGCAATCAACCCTACGACAAGGTGAACAAGCGGTTGGTGGCGCCTCTGCTTTCCGGCCCCAAGGGATACTGGAGCACCCTGGATATGGATGCGGCCATTGCCCTTGGGAATAAAACCCTGGTCACCCCCTATTCCGGTGAATTCGACTATGTCAAAACCAGCTATGCCTTTCCCATCACCCACATGGTTGCCCCGGAAAAGGACGCCCTGGACTGCAACGCCTGCCACATCCGGGAAAATTCCCGCCTGGCCAACATCACTGAGATTTATATACCGGGACGGGACAAAAACCAGATTGTGGATACATTTGGCATGATTGCGGTTTTTGGTGCCCTGGCCGGTGTATTGCTTCACGGACTGGGACGATTCTTTATGCGGAACGGAAGGGAGGAATAAAAATGGTGGTTAAAAAAATGAAAAAAGTCTACCTCTACACCCGTTTTGAACGGCTCTGGCATTGGTTCCAGGCCCTGATGATCATCCTTCTTTTGATCACCGGTTTCGAGGTCCATGGATCTTACAATCTCATGGGGTTTGAAAAGGCTGTGGAGCTCCACAACACGGCCGGCCTCCTCTGGCTGGGGGCATTTGCCTTCTTTGCCTTCTGGATGGTCATCACCGGAGAATGGCGGCAATATATCCCCACCACCCAGAAACTTCTGGTTGTGGCCCGCTACTATGCCTGGGGCATATTCCACGGCGAGGAGCATCCGGTGCAAAAATCACCCGGTGCCAAGCATAATCCCCTCCAGCGCCTGACCTACCTGGGGATTTCAGCCATGCTCCTTCCCGTGCAGATGCTCACGGGCATGCTCTACTACCTTTACAATGTGCTTCCCATGGGAACCTCCCTGGCCCCCATTGCCATACTCCATACCCTGGTGGCATTTCTGCTGGCCAACTTCCTCATTGTTCATATTTATATGACCACCACCGGCCACAGTCCCTTCAGCCACATTGCAGGGATGATCACCGGATGGGAGGAAATCTACGAAACCACGGAAATTGAAGATTGGGAAACCAAAGCCGTAAAAAAGAGCTGATGACCTAAGCCGCAAGGAAATCAGCCCAAAAATCCCCGGCAACACCCTGCTCCCGGTGCTGCCGGGGATTTATTTCGTCCCTAGCTTTTGGATGGATCCAGCACCATCATGGTGAGGCGGGAAACGCAGGTGAGTTCCCCCTCAGGGTTGCGAACCTCAATATCCCAGACCTGGGTGGTCTTTCCCAGGTGCACAGGACGGACAATCCCTTCCACCCGGCCGGACCGGGCACTTTTGATGTGGTTGGCCTTGATCTCAAGCCCCACTGAATACCGGCCCCCGTCCAGGGACAGATGGGATGCAATGGACCCCAAGGTTTCGGCAAGAACCACGGAGGCTCCGCCGTGGAGAATCCCCATGGGCTGTTTGGTCCGATGGTCCACCGGCATGGTGGCCCGGATAAAGTCATCGCCAATCTCTTCCAATTGGATGTCCAGGTATCCCACAATGCAATCCTTGCCAAAGGCATTCATTTCTTCCAGGCTGTACTTCTGCTTCCAGATCGAGGCCATAATGTGCGTTCCTTTTTTATCCATGTTCCCGTTTCAAACGAATATACAACACCTTTTTAACCCGGGCCACCACTTCCTGATCCATGTTCAGGGTTTCCACGCTAAAGGTGTGGAGATATTTTTCACCCCGGGCTGTTTTCCGTTTAATCTTAGCCAGATCTTCATCCGTGATAACCAGATCTGCCCGAACCTTTCCCCTCCCCGGCTTCACAAATTCAATTTCCGCACCCCGATCCCATACATTGTAGGCCTTGCCAAGCAATTGCATGAGCATCACCATGAACTGGGGATCCACCATGGCATAAAGACTTCCCCCGAAATGGACGCCCATGATATTTCGATTAAACCAATGGAGCTTCATGGAAACCCGTGCCCGTTTCCAATCTTTGGAGATTTCCTCCATGCGAATCCCAGCCCCCAGAAATGGGCCGTATAGGTTCAAACCATATTTCAAAAGCCGTTGGGTCATTTTTAAGTTCATAAACAATTCCAGATTAAAAATTGAGAAACCAGAAGTTCATAATTCCAAGGCTATACAAATCCGGCCGATTCGAAAAGTGGCATTTCCGACTTAAAACGGGTTGTTTCGGCCATTACGGCATCTCCAGAAAATAAAAAACCCGTTTATCCAGAATCTATCTTCTGAATAAACGGGTTAAATATTTAAATGGTGGAGGCGACGGGAGTTGAACCCGTGTCCGAAAACCATCATCCCAGGCTTCTACATACTTATCCTGGACTTTAAGTTTAGCCTGAAGAGCTCCTCCAAGATGGATATCATCAGGTGTAGTCTGAAAAATTTAACTGGTACAGCTCAGACAACTGCAACAGCGGTCTTGCTTTTTATGACGTTCTGAACTGAGCCTGCAAGAAAGACATCAGGAGAACGGAAGCTGCCTTAAGCAGCTACAGCGTAATTATAATCGTCTGCGATTATGTTTAAAATTTGCCAAGTTTACGAGCTGACAAAGCTCGGTATGCTACCGTGGGCCTCAAAATCTCCGTCGAAACCATTTCGCCCCCAAATTGTAAAAGATCAAATAATTGTGTCTGCTAATATACGCAAAGCTGAGAAAAAGTCAATATCCAGCTGCCATCAGGAATATTTTTTCCGCTGGCGGTCCAGATCCCTTTGGATGTCTTTCTTCTTAATGGTTTCGCGTTTATCGTACAATTTCTTACCCTTACCCAGCCCAATGAGCACTTTAATCTTGGAGTTCTTGAAATAAATTTTCAAGGGAACCAGGGTATATCCCCTTTCCTTGATCTTGCCCTGGAGCTTGTCAATCTCATAGCGGTGAAGAAGAAGCTTCCGGGTTCGAAGGGATTCGTGGTTGGCATTGTATGCATATTTATATTCGGAAATATGGAGTTGCCTCAAGAACAATTCCCCCCGCTTGATATCGGCATATGCATCCTTAAAGCTGACCCGGCCTTCGCGGATGGATTTCACCTCCGATCCAACGAGGACGATTCCGGCTTCGAACTCATCATCAATGTGATAATTGTGTCTGGCCTTTTTATTGGTCGCTATCAGCTTAATATAATCTGAACTCATGTCTGATCTTCCGTCTCTTTATAGGGGAGTATTTCTTTATATTCCCTGTGAATGTATTCCCGGGCTTGATCTACGGTCTCAAATGAAAGCAAGGTATCCAATTCCTGTTCAATGTCATGGATATCCATGTCCCGGACCATTTTTTTAATCACGGGAATGGAGGCCGGGTTCATGGACAGATTCCGCAGCCCCAACGCAGCCAGGATGGGCAGATTGATGGGTTCCCCTGCCATTTCGCCGCACATGGTCAATTCGATCCCGTTGTCATGGGCCGCTTCAAAGGTCATTTTGATCATTTTCAGCACGGCCGGATTCAGGGCCTGGTAGAGATGGGCCACCCGCTGGTTGCGACGGTCAATGGCCATGGAATACTGGATCAAGTCATTGGTGCCGATGCTGAAAAAATCCACAAGCTGGGCCAATTCCCGGGCCATGATCACGGCCGAGGGGACCTCGATCATCACCCCCAGGGGGACATCGGGGTTAAAATTCCGCCCTTCCGCCTTTAACTCAGACAGGGCCGTATCCATCAATTCCTTAACCCTAACGATCTCCTCCACACAGGAAATCATGGGAATCAGCAGTTTAATCTGTCCAAAGGCGGCGGCCCGGAATATGGCTTTCAATTGGGTGAGGAAGACATCTGTATTTTCCAGACAAAAGCGGACGGCCCGCAATCCCAGGGCCGGATTGGCCTCTTCCACCGGATCAATGTATGGGTTGAACTTGTCCCCGTTGATATCCAAGGTTCGAATGGTCACAGGCTGGGGATGCATGAGCTCTCCCAATTCCTTGTATTTTTGAAACAATTCTTCCTCGGTGGGCAAACGTTTCAAATCAAGGTAAAGGAACTCGGAACGGAACAGACCGATGCCCTGGGCCCCATTATCCTTGGCCGAAACCACCTCTTCCACCAATTCGATATTGGCCATGAGGTTGAAGGGAACCCCATCCTTGGAAATCGCAGGCAGGTGACTTTCCCGTTCCACATCGGCCCTGAAGGCTTCAAACCGTGCCAGCCGGTCTTCGTATTTAAACAGGGTTTCTTCTTCCGGATTGATGATGATAATCCCCGTGGACCCATCCACGATGAGAATATCGTCATTTTTCACGCTGGCAGTGGCGCGCCCCAACCCCAGGACCGAAGGAATTCTCAAGGATTTCGCGACGATACTGGTATGGGAATCTTTGCCGCCCCGGTCCGTGACAAAGCCCTTGATGCGCTCCAATTGAATCTGGCTGGTGTCCGCCGGACTGAGATCATGGGCCACAATGATCACCCGTTTATTGATCTCTGCGATGCGAATGTCCTGGCCCCCCACCAGATATGACATGATTTTATCGGAAACCTGGACGATATCGTTCACCCGGGCTTTAAGATATTGGTCGTCAATCTGGAGGAACATGGCCTTGACCTTGCGGGAAACCTTTCTCAAGGCCCATTCCGCATTGACCTTTTCCCGGGTAATGATCTCAATGGTTTTCCCATAGAGCATCTTATCCTTGAACAACGCCATATGGGTTTCAAGGATGTGCAAGGTCTCCCCCAGGTCCTGGTCCAGACCTTCAATGACCCGGGCATGGTCTGCCTTGGCTTTGGAGACGGCATTTTTGAACCGGTCGATTTCCCTGGAGACCATGGCTTCGCTCACCGCATACCGCTTGATGAGGTTTACCCCTTCACGGTCTACGATGTAGGCTTTTCCAATGCAGATCCCCGGGGAACCACTGATTCCCCGCAGTACGATTTCTCCGGTTTCGGCATTATTCATCTGACAGTTCTCCGAACCCTTCCTCAAAAAACAACTTTATATCTTCCAAAATTTGTTTATCCTCGGGATGTTCGATCTGGATCCGAATATTGGACCCCTTAACGGCACACAGGGTTAGAATATCGATGATGCTGGACGCATCCACCTTGGCTGTTTCATCTGACAGCCAGACCTCACCTTTTGCAGCACCTGCCATTTCTGCAATTCTGGCAGCCGGTCTTGCATGCATTCCCAGCTCATTGATGACGCAGGTGTCTTGGGACAATAATGCTTCTGTATTCAATCTAAATTTCTTTCCTTAAGGAAAATTTTGTCTTTCTTTATCTTTTTCCATTTGAAAAGTCAATTATTGAAGGGAGCAGACAATTCTTGACAGAGGGGGACGATTTTTCCATCCGTATGGTATACCATAGTTCATATGGGGTTGCCAGCGGCTTTTCCGGGCATCCCGTCTTCCAACGTCAACCCAAGAAGGAAACACCATGTCAAAAAAGCACCCAAAACACCACTATCTGATCAATGAATTCAAATCCGGAGAATCATGGCGCCTTTTTAAAATCATGGGCGAATTTGTGGACGGCATTGACACCCTCTTCCCATTGGGACCGGCCGTATCCATATTCGGCTCAGCCAGGACCCCGGAGGACCATGATTATTTCAAGGCGACCCGACGGATGGGAGAACTCTTTGCCAGGGCCGGTTACGCAGTCATCACCGGCGGGGGCCCCGGCTTGATGCGTGCCGCCAACCAGGGAGCCTCAGAGGCCGGGGCAGATTCCGTGGGGCTGAACATCAAGCTTCCCTTTGAAGAAGAACCCAACCCCCATGCCAACATCCAGGTGGACTTTGATTATTTCTTTGTCCGCAAGGTCATGTTTCTGAAACACTCCAAGGCCTGTGTCATCATGCCCGGCGGTTTCGGCACCCTGGATGAATGCTTTGAAACCATCACCCTGATCCAGACCCGCAGGATCAAAGAAGTACCGGTGATCCTCTATGGAAAATCCTATTGGCAGGGGCTGGTAACCTGGATTAAAGACCAGATGGTGGGCCAGGGGATGATTTCCAAGGAAGACCTTGATATCTTCCACCTGGTGGATAGCCCGGAGGAGGCCGTGGACATTGTCACGGAATTCTATGCAAAGGCCCCCTAGGATCGCTGCTGAAAAAAGTCGCTGCTGAAATCAAGACTCGCGCAGGCCCAAATGGTTATCCCATGAAAGGTTCAATGGCATAACCATTTGGGCCTTTTACGGGACAGGGCAGATGGGCTGATTTAAAAGAGCTGGGATACCAATTATCGGGGAACACCCTTGGAAAAATAAAAGGAAGTTTTCTGGGGAAACGCCGTGATACCGATGCCCTTCATGATATCCTTTTTAGCCGCCTCCAGGTTTGAAAACCGGATACCGGGCTTGGGCAGATGGTAAAACATCTCCCCCCACGAATTCACAAAAACGGCACAATAATCCGATATCCTGCTCCCCTGCCGGGCATGGTAAAAATTCACATTGATGAAAAGACTGGTCACCCGGGGCGGGGATTTGCGAAGGGCGGAAAAGGGGACCACCTGGTTAATAATGGGGGAAAAGAACTCCAGCATGGCCTTGTACAATTTGACAATATCGTCGTGGGTAACCAACGTGGAATTGGGCATCATGTTGAGCACCGAACGGGAGGTGTACAACCCATTGTTGATCAGCCAGGCCCCGATTTCTTCAATGGTCAGGGCCTGGATCAGGGCCTCCTCGCCATCTCCGGTTCTAATGTTCTGCCGGTGAAAAAGGACCCAGAACTTTTTCCCCGTGGCCTTGCGGGTCTCATGTTTCAAATAAAGCCGATTGAAAAGATGCTCACTTCTGGCCACCAGCAATATGCGGCGAATTTTAAAGGGCCGCTCCAGGAACATGGTGTTGACCTTGCGTTCCAGGGCATTGCGATCCTCCTCGGAAATGGTCAAATCCTTTGAATTCCGCTCAAAGCTGGTTTTCACGGCATTGTATTTGGCCAACATGTGCCGCTCAATGGAAAGGGAAAGGGTTTGGATTTTTTCATATTGCCATTCCTTAAACTGCCCCAGTTCCAGGACCTGTTCCATGTCCCAGTCCCATTTATTGAAGCATTCCTCCAGCAAAACCTTTCTCAGACCGAATGTGGTCTGCTCGGCAAAGCTTTCCTTGGCAATCCCCAGTTTCAAAAAGAAACAGGAGAGCAGCAGGGAGGATGCCTTTTCATCCCGGACACTGCGGTAATAATCCAACAGGTTATTCAATAAGAGAATGTATGAATCCTTTTCCGCCTGCTTCATGTACGAGCCGGAATTCATCCATTTATTTTTGTATTGGTTGCAGAGCAGTGCCTCTTTGCCGTAGTCATGGATGTACTTTTCCAGCAACCCCATTTTGATCACAGATTTAAAGGGGCTTTTCAACCATTTGAACATCTGCCAGATGGAGGCGCCAAAATATTCATTCACCGGAATGGCGTGGATGTCCCCCAGATCAACATAACGCTGGGAACGAACCACCTGCTCCACCTGATCCCGGATGGTATTGTAATGATTCAGGCTGACAGGGGTGGGAATCACCGCCCACAGGGGAAGTTTGCCTGCCACATGGATCATGGTCCGGTAAAACTCTTCTTTGAGAAGCCGGGCCTGGGCCGACCCCGAGCTTTCCTGGGAGGTGTCACCGAAATCATTATTCCGTGCCTTGAGCACATCCACCACAAAAAAGGTGATGGAAAGTTTAAATTGCTTTTCGGCAAAGCGTTCAATGGCTTCCAGCTTTTGCTTTAAAAGCTTGGACTCTTCTTCGGTGTAATTGTTTTCATTGATGCAAATCCAATAATCAATATCCGACTCATGGGTTTGGGCCAGGGATCCCACACTGCCCATGGTATAAA
>JAKSBM010000945.1 GCA_022361135.1 Desulfobacterales bacterium
ATCCGATCGCAGCATAGTTTCCGGAGTCGGGAAAAGGCATAACAAGATCAGCTTCTACAGGAGCTTCCTGTGCCAGCCTTCTTCCGTGGGCCTTTCTCATCTGATAAACATTATGACCTGCAATTGTACTGTCAGGACGAGCAAAATAGATGTATTCGAAAATACACATGGATTTTTTGGCCGCAGCCTTGGGGTGACGCAGGCTCTTGATCCCGTCCTCATTGATGATGACGATTTCCCCGGGATCCAGCTCCCGGATGAATTCCGCCCCCACCAGGTCAAAGGCACAGGTTTCCGAGGCCAGGACATAGTGGCCGTTGAGCTTGCCCAGGGCCAGGGGCCGGAATCCGTTGGGATCCTTGATGCCGATGACCTCACCCCGGGAGGTGAGCAGGACCATGGAATAGGCCCCTTCCACCCGTTCGGCGGCCTGGCGCAGGGCCTGTTCAAAGTCCCCGCCGGCCAGGCTGCGGATGAACATGTGGAGGAAGACCTCGGAGTCCATGGTGGTCTGGAAAATGGACCCCTTTTCCTCCAATTCCCTCCTCAGGATATGGGCATTGACCAGGTTACCGTTGTGGGCCAGGGCATAGGTTTTATTCCGGTGCCGGACCACAAAGGGCTGGGCATTGGCCAGGACCGAATCCCCAGTGGTGGAATAACGCACATGGCCGATGGCGGAGCCGCCTTCCATGCGTTCCAGATCTTCCATCTTAAAGATGTCCGGCACCAGGCCCATGCCCTTGTGGGATGAAATCTGTCCGTCGGTTTCCCGATGGACCGATATCCCGGCACTTTCCTGGCCCCGGTGCTGGAGGGCATAGAGACCAAAATAGGTAATTTTCGCGGCTTCGGGGTGTCGGTAGAGACCGAACACACCACATTCGTCCTTGGGACGTTCACTGGGGATCATAATGGGGTCCTTCTGTCTAATTTTCCCGGTGATACTCCTGTATGGGTTTGACGGAGAGGTTTTCCTTCTTCATGGCCTGGATGGCCGAGCAGATGGCCCGGGTTCCGTCGGTGGTGGTGGAGTAGGGAATCTTGTACTTAATGGCGGCCCGTCGAATTTCATACCCATCCTGCTGGGTCTGTGACGAGGCGCCGGTGTTCAAAATCAATTGTATTTCGTTGTTCTTCACCGCATCCACCACATTGGGGCGGCCTGCGGAGACTTTTTTCACGGTTTTGGCCGGTACCTTGTTTTCCATGAGGAAGGCGGCGGTGCCCCGGGTGGCCATGATGGTGAAACCCATTTCATGGAAATTTTTGGCCACGGGCAGGGCTGCCAATTTATCCTTGTCCTGGACCGAGATAAATACTGTTCCTTCCGTGGGCAGCTTCTGGCCGGCGGCAAACTGGGCCTTGGCAAAGGCCGCCCCCAGGTCCACGTCAATGCCCATGACCTCACCGGTGGATTTCATCTCCGGTCCCAGGACCGGGTCCACGTTTTCAAACCGGTCAAAGGGCATGACCGCTTCCTTGACACAATAGTACGCCGGAATGACTTCATCGGTAAAGCCCAGTTCTTTCAAACTCTGTCCCAGCATGACCTTGGTGGCCAGCTTGGCCAGGGGTACGCCAATGGCCTTGGAGACAAAGGGAACGGTCCGGGAGGCCCGGGGGTTTACCTCAATGATGTAGACCTTATCATTCATGATGCCGAACTGGATGTTCATCAGGCCGCGGACTTCCAACTCCTTGGCAATGGCCTTGGCCGCATCGGACATTTCCTTGATGTGCTTGGGGGCAATGG
>JAKSBM010001050.1 GCA_022361135.1 Desulfobacterales bacterium
CCCCCGGGGGGAAGTCCATGCCAAGGCAGGCTTCCCCCCCATCCAACCAATGCATTGTTTCCAGCCCATGGAAAAATTCCATAAATAAAGGTACAAAGGAGAACAAATTAAAATTCACAGGAGCAATGAATGCCAAACGGAAAAAACAAAAATCTGGATTTATTTTTTAAGGCACTGAAGCGAAAGCCCACGGACCTGGTCTTTAACCCCTGGTTTGAATCCGATGGTGAAAATGACCTGGACCCGACGGCACCCCAAACCCGGCTGGACAACCTCAAATCCTACATGGCGGAACGGAGCAATGCGGAATATCTATTGCTGGCCGAGGCATTGGGATACCAGGGCGGGCATTTTTCCGGCATTCCCATGACCTCGGAAAGGATCATCCTCGGGGATGTGGCGCACAAGGGCATCACCCCGGCCCATGTCTGCCAGACCCAGCTCAGACGAACAAGCAACACCAACAAACACGCCAACGGATTCAACGAACCCACGGCCACCATTGTCTGGGGGAAACTCATCAGCGAAGGGCTGGACACCCGGAACTTTGTATTCTGGAATGCGTTTCCCTGGCACCCCTACAAAACCCCGGACAACCTGCTATCCAACAGAACCCCGAGCACATTGGAATTAAAGGAAGGGGAAGGAGTCCTTAAACACCTCCTCAAGGCATTTAATTTCAAAAAAATCATCTCCCTGGGGAATAAGGCCGAAACCAGCCTGAACAAAATCGGCATTGAAACCACCAAGGTCAGGCACCCAGCCATGGGTGGGGCTGAAAAATTCAGAACCCAGTTTCTGGAAATCATCCAGGGGTAATTCGCCCTCCTCCAAGAATTACCAATCGGCAAAATCCTTCCACCATATGAAACAAAAAAGACAAAGCCCGGCAAAATGCAGGAAAAAAAACCTGGGGAAATTTTGATTTCTCCATAAAACCAATGGGCTGCCCCATGGGGCTTCTATTTTTTCAAAAAACCATTGACATCTTACCCCGACACAGGTATCTTACGCCCCGTTGATGTGACGGGCCATTAGCTCAATTGGCAGAGCAACTGACTCTTAATCA
>JAKSBM010000100.1 GCA_022361135.1 Desulfobacterales bacterium
ATAACCGTCTAAAAATTTGGAAAATGTTTAAGTGCTATTTCCCCAATTTTGTATCCACCTGGCTGCGCAACCAATCCAACCAGGGTCCGAATCCCTCTTCGGTCTTGGCCGAGATCTCAAAGACGGGCAGGCCCGGATGGACTTTTTTCATGTTTTCCACGGCCAGGGGAGCATCAAAATCCAGATAGGGAAGCAGATCGATTTTGTTGAGGATGGCGGCGTCGGCCACCTGGAACATCAGCGGGTATTTCAAAGGTTTGTCTTCCCCTTCGGTGACGGAGAGGACCACGGCCCGGGCATCTTCTCCGATGTCGAATTCCGCAGGGCAAACCAGGTTGCCGATGTTTTCCACGATGAGGAGATCCAGGTCGTCACAGCCCAGATCCCGGGCGGCCTTGATGATGAGGGGGGCGGCCAGGTGGCAGTCGCCGCCGAACTGGTCCGTATTGATCTGGGTGACCTTGGCCCCGGTGACCTCCAGGCGATCGGCATCGTTGGTGGTGCAGATGTCCCCGACAATGACCCCCACCCGGACATCGGGCATGAGGCGGGCCAGGGTTTTGCACAGGGTTTCGGTTTTTCCGGATCCCGGGGAGGACATCATATTCAGGACAAAGACCTTGGACTCTTTAAAATAGGCGCGGTTTTTGTCGGCTTCACTTGCGTTCTTTTCCAATACCCGTTTCTGAATCTTAATTTCCATATCTTTGTCCTTTGCGTAATGTGTCAGGGGGTGTCGGCCAGCTCCAGGGAGGTGATTTCAATTTCCCGGCCCGAAAGCAATTGGGTCTGACTTTCAATGCAGTCCGGGCATTGGAAGATGGGGGTGTCGGTTTCCCATTCCCGCCCGCAGTCCTTGCATTGGATGCGGACGGGAACTTCTTCAATATTGAGTCTTACATTTTCCAGGGGGGTGTCCTTGGTGATGATTTCCATGCAAAAGGTGAGGCTGTGCTCCACCACGGCGGCCAGCTTGCCGATGCGCAGATTCAGGGTTTCAACTTTAGGGTCTTCAACCTCCCCGGGGATGGCCCCCAGGGCAATGTCCATCAACTGCTGTGCAATGCCCATCTCGTGCATGGATTTTCTCTCCCTTGGTTAAGCTTCCCGCTTGGCGTAGAACTCCTTTTTGAATTCCATGAACCGATCCTGGGCTATTGCTTCCCTCATTTTGGCCATGAGGTCAAGGTAATAATGCAGGTTGTGGATGGTATTCAAGCGGTAGGAGAGCAATTCCTTGGCCTTGTACAGGTGCCGCAGATAGGCCCGTGTGTAATTCCGGCAGGTGTAGCAATCGCATTCCTCATCAATGGGCCTGTGGTCGGTTTTAAACTTGGCATTGGGAATATTGATATTGCCCCGGGAGGTAAAGAGTTTGCCGTTGCGGGCATTCCTGGAGGGCATGACGCAGTCGAACATGTCGCAGCCCATGCCCACCAATTCCACCAGGTTTTCGGGGGTGCCCACCCCCATGATGTACCGGGGTTTGTCCCTGGGCATGAGGGGAAGGGTGTGGTCGGCCATCTCGTACATGATCTCGGTGGGTTCCCCCACGGACAGACCGCCGATGGAAAATCCGGGGAAATCCATGGATGTGATTTCCTCCACGGACTGGCTGCGAAGGTCCTTGTACATCCCGCCCTGGACAATGCCGAACAGGTTATTGGGCGCACCGTTTTCCTGCCAATAATCCAGCCCCCGCTTGGCCCAGCGTGTGGTTTTCTGCAGGGCTTCCAAGGCCTGCTTTTCCGTGGCCGGATGGCCCATGCACCAGTCCAGGGACATCATGATGTCAGAACCCAGGATCATCTGGATTTCCACGGATTTTTCCGGGGAGAAAAAATGACGGGACCCGTCGATGTGGGACTGGAAATGGACCCCCTCTTCGGTGAACTTGGCCAGCTTGGCCAGGGAAAAGAACTGGAATCCGCCGGAATCGGTGAGCATGGGCTTGTCCCAGGCGATGAACTTGTGCAGCCCCTGCATTTCGGTGATGACCTCGCATCCCGGGCGCAGGTAAAGGTGGTAGGTATTGCCCAGGATAATCTGGGCCCCGCAATCGTTAAGGTCCTCCTTGGACACGGCCTTAACCGATCCCACCGTGCCCACGGGCATGAAGATGGGAGTCTGGATGGTGCCATGGGCGGTCTCAATGGTTCCCCGCCGGGCCCGGCAATTTTCTTCGTTGGACTCTTTGATGAGATTAAATGAAAGCATATTTTCCTTGGGGCGATTGGTCCGTCATCGGGACAGCCGCCCATTCTTATTTTAATGACCCAAGGGCCGTTTATTCAATGAACATGGCATCGCCGTAACTGAAAAAGCGATATCCTTCCGCCACGGCGGTCTCATAGGCGGAAATCATTTCCAGGCGATCGTGGAAGGCGGAAACCAGCATGAGCAATGTCGATTTGGGCAGATGGAAATTGGTCACCATGGCATCCACGCACTTGAAGCGGTAGCCCGGATAAATATAAAGGTTGCAATTGCCCATGCCGGACTGGATCTTTCCCTCATCGTCGGCAATGAATTCCAGGGTCCGCACCGAGGTGGTTCCCACGGCTATGACCCGACGGCCTTCGGCCTTGGCCCGGTTGACGGCCTGGGCGGTTTCCTGGGAAACCTCGTAAAATTCGGAATGGATCTCATGGTCCCGGATATCGTCACAGCGCACGGGGACAAAGGTTCCGTATCCCACATGGAGGGTGACCTGGGCGACCTGGACGCCCTTTTCCTTGAGGGCGGCCATGAGCTCATCGGTGAAATGGAGTCCGGCCGTGGGCGCGGCGACAGCGCCGTCCCGTGCCGCAAAAACCGTCTGGTAGTCGTCGCGGTCCCGCTCGTCGTCGGCGCGTTTGCCGGCGATATAAGGGGGCAGCGGCATATGCCCGACCCGCGCGACCGCCGCGTCGAGCGCGGCTCCGGACTGCTCGAAGGAAAGCACGACTTCGCCGCCCTCGGCGACGGCCTCCACGCGCGCCGTCAACGCCG
>JAKSBM010000898.1 GCA_022361135.1 Desulfobacterales bacterium
GGCATCAACGAATTTGTGGCCAAACCCGTGGACATGGAACACCTCTTCCACGTCATTGAAGCCTTTGCCCCGGATCAGCCCCGGGCCAACGGTTCCCCCCCTATGGCCGACGCGCCCCTGGACCGGGACAAGGCCCTGGCCGCCCTGGGGGGCAATGGGGATCTTTTGGAGCGGATCCTGGACATCTTTGCCCAGGAAACTCCGGAACAATTGGCGGCCCTGTCCCGGGCCGCGGAGGCCCGGAACTTTGATGAAATCCGGCGCCATGCCCACACCCTCAAGGGGTCGGCCGCCCGGATCTTTGCAGACCCCGGCCGTGAAAGTGCCCGCCGTGTGGAAACGGCGGCCCAGGCCCGGGACATGGATGGCGTCACCCAGGCCTTGCCGGCCATGGAAGCGGCATTTCAAACCCTCATGGACGCATTACAGCCCCAACCCAAAAAGGAATAGGCATGAAACATCTTCCCCCCCAATCCCCCATCCTCATCGTGGACGACGACAAGGGCTTCCTCCTCACCATCAAGGAAATCCTCCTCAGTGCGGGCATGCCCGAGCCGGCACTGGTTTCCGACCCCCGGGAGGTCATGGCGGCCATGGGGGAACGGGAATTCCAATTCGTCCTCCTGGACCTGATCATGCCCCACATGTCGGGCATGGAACTCCTCAAGGAAATCAAGGCCACCCACTTCGATACCCCTTGCGTCATTGTCACGGCCAGCGACGATATCACCTCGGCCGTGGATGCCATGAAACTCGGTGCCTTTGATTACCTGGCCAAGCCCCTGCCCTATGAAAAACTCATCATCCTCATCAAACGGGCCATGGAACAATATTGCCTGCGCAAGGGACTCTCCCTCTACGAGGGCCGCCCCTCCCGGACCCAACTCTCCCACCCCGAAGTATTTGGGGACATGGTGGCCGAGGACCCCGCCATGGCCCGGGTCCTGCGCCAGGTGGAAATGGTGGCCCCCACGGAGTATTCCGTGGTCATCACCGGGGAATCGGGCACGGGCAAGGAGATGATTGCCCGGAAAATCCACGAGCTCAGCCCCCGGGGACAGGGGCCCTTTGTGGCCCTGAACATGGGTGCGGTCTCCGACACCCTCTTCACCGACGAACTCTTCGGCCATAAAAAGGGGGCCTACACCGGGGCGGCCATGGACAAAAAGGGATTCTTTGAAACCGCCCGGGCCGGCACCCTCTTCCTGGATGAAATCGCCGATTTGGACATCGGCCTCCAGAGCGGCCTCCTCCGGGTGATCCAGGAAAAGGAATTCTACCGGGTGGGCAGCACCGCCACCGTGGACGTGGATGTGCGCATGCTGGCCGCCACCAACAAGGACATCCCCCTGGAAATTGAGGCGGGCCGCTTCCGGGCCGATCTCTTTCACCGGTTGAACATGTTCCACATCCATCTCCCCCCCCTGGGGGAGCGCCAGGGGGATATCCTGCCCCTGGCCCGGCTCTTCCTTTCCCGGTTTGCCCGGGAAACCGGCAGCCCCCTCCAGGACATGGAACCGGAGTTGGAGGCCTGCCTTCTGGCCCATGATTTCCCGGGGAACATCCGGGAATTGAAGAACATGATGGCCAAGGCCGTGCTCATGGAAAAGGGGGAGCGACTCTCTTGCGGGGCCATGGGGCTGAGTCCCGCCCCGGGCTCAACACCCTCTCCGGCCCAAGGAATGGAAACGCCCCCCACCTGGACCCTGGCCCAGGTGGAACAGGCCCACATCCTCCGGGTCCTGGACCATGTCAATCAAAACCAGACCCAGGCGGCCAAACTTCTAGGCATCGGCCGAAAAACCCTCCACCGCAAGCTGAAAAGCTATGGCCGGGACACCGGGTCAAAATGACCCCATTGGTCCATTGTGACCCAAACCCCGAAATTCCCCCAGGGCCAAGGGTCTTGATCCCATCCCCCCGGTCCGTCCGTCACACCGACTGAAATCGGGTCAAAATGACCCGATTTCAGTCCCGCCCTCCGGGGATAGATCCACCATCGAACCAGCCAAAAATTACACAATAATTTAAATCAGTTACACAAGAACCTTTCCCATCATCTCCCCTGGTACGCTTTATGTAATATTCCCAGGCAGGATAGACACAACCCAGAAATTTTATAGGAGGGAGAGATGGAGTTTTTAACAACGTTTGAAGCCATTGTTGGAAAAGTCGGTGCATTTGCCTGGGGTCCGCCCATGCTGTTCCTGCTGGTGGGAACCGGGTTCTGGCTCACCTTCATGCTCAGGGGGGTCCAGTTCACCAAACTCTGGCACTCCCTCTACCTGGCCCTCATCGTCCGGAAGGAAGATACGGACGAGCCCGGGGACATCACCCATTTCCAGGCCCTGATGACGGCCCTCTCCGCCACCGTGGGGACGGGGAACATCGCCGGGGTGGCCACGGCCATTGCCGCCGGCGGACCCGGCGCCCTATTCTGGATGTGGCTCACCGGCCTGGTGGGCATGGCCACCAAATACGCCGAAGCCCTCCTGGCCGTGAAGTACCGTAAGGTGGACGAAAACGGGGAAATGAGCGGCGGGCCCATGTATTACATCTCCAAGGGATTGAATATGCCCTGGCTGGGTACGGTCTTTGCCCTCTTCGCCGCCATTGCCGCCTTCGGCATCGGCAACATGGTCCAGTCCAACTCCGTGGCCGATGCCGTGGAAGCCACCTTCAACGTCCCCCCCATGATCACCGGCCTCATCCTCATGACCTGCACCGCCGCCGTCATTTTGGGCGGAATCAAAAAAATCGGCAAGGTCACCGGTGTCCTGGTTCCCATCATGATTGTTTTCTACATGATCGGCGCCCTGGTCATCATCCTCATGAACATCGACAAGGTCGGCTGGGCCTTCGGCCAGATCTTCGCCGGTGCCTTCACCGGTCTCGGCGTTGCCGGCGGCATGATCGGTGCACTCATCCAGGGCTTCAAGCGGGCTGCCTTCTCCAACGAGGCC
>JAKSBM010000291.1 GCA_022361135.1 Desulfobacterales bacterium
ACCGGCTGCGCTTCAGCCACTCCTGGGGGTGGAGCCAGTCCGGGGATTTGGATTGGGCATGGCGAATTTCGTGGTTCCCGTTGAATTCGTAAATCCAATGGGGGGTTTCCAGGCGATGGAAGGTGCCGTATTTGATGGGAAAGCTCACCTTGGTGTAGCGGGATTCGCCCTGGACATTGCAGGTGAGGGTGAAGTCGGAGGAAGTGTGGATCCGGGCAGCGTCGGGTGTCATGGCCTCAACCAGTGTTACGGGTTCCGGGTTTCGGGCAAAATAAAGATGCCATAAAAAGTCAGATATGTTATTCTGGATCCTAAAGAAATTTCAAGACATTTATCTTAAATTCTCCATTAAAAAATTTGGTGTGACCATGCGTAAATCCCTTCGTAACGGACCGCTGTTTCCGGGTCTCCGGAGTCTTTTTTTCATCCTTGCCCTGGGTGGGATCAGCCTGGTGCCGGGCCTTTGTTACGCCGCCGGCCAGGAGGGCTTTTTCTATTCCCCCTGGATGGTACTGGGCTTGGTATTGATTCTGCTGGTGCTCATGATTCGCCAGGGGCGGTTGCGAAAACGGATGGTCCAGCTCAAGGCTTCGGGTAAGGAAACCCGGAACGGATTGCGCTATTTTAAGATCATCGCCGCCCATGCCCGGGAGGGGATCGTCATTGTCCGGGATTTTAAGATTACCTATGCCAATGCCAAAACCTTTGAAATGCTGGGGATCAAGGGCAGTGTCCCCCCCTCGGATAAGATCATGGATTATATCCATCCCGAGGACATGGGCCCGGCCCTGGAGAAGTTTGAAACCCTCATGTTTTCCGATGTACCCGAGCCCGAGTTTTCCATCCGTCTGCTGGGCCCGGAGCAGGAATGGATCTGGGGACGGCTTCGCATGGAGCGGATTCCCATGGGCAGCGGCCATGCCATCCTCATTTATATCCAGGATATCACCCAGGTCAAGGACATGGAGCAGGAGCTGCTCCACAACCAGCGCATGGAGGCCATTGCCGTGCTCTCCGGGGGGATTGTCCACGATTTTAATAATATTCTGACCTCCATCATGGGCAATGCCGAGCTGGGTCTTCTGGCCCTGCCCAAGGGCTCCAAGGGCCGGACCGAGTTCCGGGAAATCCACAATTCCAGTCTCCGGGCCCGGGAATTGGTGCGCCAGATTCTCAACCTCAGCCAGAACCAGAAGACCGATCCCTTTCCCATGTCCCTGGACCCCATGGTCCGGGAGGGGGTGAAATTTTTAAAATCCATCCTGCCGGCCACGGTGAAAATCACCCACCACATCCAGCCCGAGGCCGGGTCCGTGGTGGCGGACACCTCTCGGCTTTACCAGGTTTTCATGAACCTGTGCACCAATGCCAAACAGGCCATGGAAAAGACGGAAAATGCCCACCTGGACATCCGGGTCCACCGGATGAGTCTGGAGTCCGATGACGGACAGGAAATGGCGGGCCTGGCCCCGGGCAACTATGTGGTCCTTTCGGTTTCCGACAATGGCAGCGGTGTGGATCCCGCCATCCATGGAAAGATATTCGACCCCTATTTCACCACCCAGACCAATGGACGAAGCTCGGGGTTGGGGCTGGCCGCCTCCCGGGAAATCATCCGGGAATACCAGGGGGAATTGGTTTTGGAAAGCAGCACGGAAACCGGTTCCCGGTTCCAGGTTTTCCTGCCGGTCCATTGCCGGGAGCAGGACGAAGCCTATGGGGTGGCCGGGGGCAATTCCCTGGCCCAGGGCCAGGGTAATATCCTCTTCTGCGACGATGAGCGGGAAATCACCCTCCTGGTCCGGAAGATGTTTGAAAGCCTGGGGTATAATATCCTCACCACCAGTTCCGGGGAAGAGGCACTGGAGTTCCTGGAACGGGATCCGGACTTCTTTGATCTCATCATCACGGACCTGGATATGCCCGGCATGTCCTGTGAGAATTTGATCACCTCCATCCGGCAGATCCGTCGCAAGATTCCCCTGGTGCTCTGCACCGGCCACAGCGATGTCTTTGACGAAAACCAGGCCCTGGAGGCCGGGGTCATGGAATATATCTCCAAACCCTACAGCCTTTCGGCCCTGTCGGCCATCGCCTCCCGTTATATCTCTCCATCGCCTTGAGTCGGGTCCTTGGCCCATTCAATCCTTCCGTTTGGTTCAAGGCCTTCTTTAATAGCGTCGTTCTCAAAATACCGTCCCATTGAATGGGCCTCTGTCCATTTGATCCGAAGGTTTTTCTCCCAACCCGGCGATGACGGGGGGAGGAAGATTCCACTGCCATCACCTGATCCTCCGGGTGTGATGGGCAATTTAAAATAATGTTCCCATTGAATGGGCGACACTTCATACATGGGACAGCTCAGATTCATCGCAGATTTCCCCAGGGTTCAGGAATATACTTTTGAGAATCGCCATAAGGATTGTCTTTTGCTATGATTTCGGCGTTGCAGTAAAAAAAAATTTTACGCCTTGAACCCCCTCCAAAATCCTATAATTATAGGAAGTCTTCCTAAGAAAAAATGAAAATCCGTTGCCAAAGGCCATTGGCAGTGATATGACACATTTCATAATTCCCATTGATTTTGTGTGATTTCTCTTTTTGTCTTTCCGGGCCCGTGGTTAGCCCTTTTGATCTCCATCTCTTCGCTGCAATGAATTGACGATTCATGGAAATAGATCCGGCGTTTTTTGTGTTTTATCCTGGAAACCCTATTCCTTTTCAGAGGTTTGGCCATGGCACAGAAACAAAGCCCGACCGTTCCATCCATTGTGATGAATTTATCCCTGGTCTTCATCTGCCTGACCCTGGTTTTCCTATCCACGGGGTTTTGGGGGGCCGGGGAAGCCAATGCCCCACCCCAGAACCTGGACCCCAACTGGTACCAGCCCGTCACGGCCCGGGGCATGACCCTGGAAAACAAACCCCTGGTGGGCAATTGTTTTATCTGCCACATGTCCCTGGTTCCCGACCCCGGTGTGGTCCAGCCCCGGTTCACCCATAAAAAAATCAAGCTGGACCACGGCACCAACGACCGTTGCTTCAATTGCCATTGGATCCTGGACCGGAATTATTTCACCCCGGACCATGGTCCAGGCATTGTCCACCGCCAAGTGGAATTGTTGTGCAGCCGCTGCCACGGGCCCATCTACAAGGACTGGCAGGCCGGCACCCACGGTTTGAAGCAGGGGCGGTGGGACCAGCCCACCATCTACAACACCCGGACCCATACCTGCACCCAGTGCCACGATCCCCACAAACCCCAATTTGAATTCACCGCCATTGCACCGGCCCCCCATTGGCCGGCTCGATTTTCCCGTCCCGTTCCCGACTATCTCACCCCGGCAGCCCATGGAAAGGAGGCCCTGTGATGTCCGATTCCAAAGAAAAAAAGGGCCTGACCCGCAGGCAGATGCTCCTGGGCTCGGCCCTGACCCTGGGCACGGCGGTGTCTGGTGCCGCGGCCCTCTCCCCTTTGATGAATGCCCGGGAAATTCCCGATGTCGAGGAATTGCTCCGTCGCCATTACCGGGAACTGACCCCCGGGGATAAGGCGGATATTTTTGATAAGGTAGCGGCCCAGTGCGAGGCCACCTACGGCAAGGCCACCCAAGTTTCAGATCCACCTCCCATGGATGGGGTGGCCTTTGGCTATGTGCTCAATCTGGGCCGCTGCATCGGCTGCCGAAAATGCGTCTATGCCTGCATGAAGGAAAATAACCTCTCCCGCACCCCCCAGAAACAATATATCCGGGTTTTGGAAATGGACCACGGGGGCATGGATCTGGAGGCGGCCCGCCACGATTACCCGGACAAGGCCGCGGCCAGTGAGGATCACTTTTTCATGCCCATTGCCTGCCACCAATGTGAAAATCCCCCCTGTGTGAAGGTTTGTCCGGTCCAGGCCACCTGGCAGGAGCCCGACGGCATTGTGGTGGTGGATTATTCCTGGTGCATCGGTTGCCGGTATTGCCAGGCGGCCTGTCCCTACCATGCCCGCCGTTTTAACTATGACAAGCCCCGGATCCCGGCGGATGAATTCAATCCGGAGGTGGGGTATCTGTCCAACCGTCCCCGGCCCATGGGGGTGATGGAAAAGTGTACCTTCTGCCTCCACCGGGTGAGGAAAGGGCGGTATCCGGCCTGCCTGGAGGTCTGCCCCACCGGCGCCCGGAAGTTTGGAAACATGAACGATCCCGATTCCGAAGTCCGTAAAATCATTGAGCAGGAACGGGTCTATGTCTTGAAACAGGAAGCCGGGACCCGTCCCCGGTTTTATTACGTCTTTGCCAAATAAGGAGGGGGTATGATTCGATTTCTGTCCCGGTGCCTGAACAGTCAGCTCTCGGGGGGACGTCTATACTGGACCTGGGTGACCCTTCTCCTCTCCCTCTCCCTGGTGGGACTCAACGCCTGGGCCCGGCAGCTGGCCCTGGGACTGCATACCACGGGCATGGGGGATGAGGTCTCCTGGGGCCTTTATGTGGCCAATTTCACCTTTCTGGTGGGCATGGCCGCCGCCGCCGTGATGATGGTGATTCCCGCCTATATCTTCAAGGACCGGCAGATGCACCGCATGGTCATCTTTGCCGAGCTCTTTGCCGTGGCCGCCCTGGTCATGTGCATTCTTTTCATCTCCGTGGATGTGGGGCGGCCCGACCGGGCCTGGCACATTATTCCGGGCCTGGGGATTTTCAACTGGCCCTCCTCCCTGCTCAGCTGGGACGTGATCGTGCTCAACGTCTACCTGGCCTTGAACCTTTACGTCTGTGCCCATGTGCTCTTCCAGAAATACCGGAAAAAGGAGCCCGTCAAATGGCTCTACCTGCCCGTGGTTTTTCTGGCCATTGCCTGGGCACCGTCCATCCATACGGTGACGGCCTTTTTGTTCCAGGGGCTGGCGGCTCGTCCCCTGTGGAACACGGCCTTGATCGCCCCCCGGTTCATTGCATCGGCCTTTGCCGCCGGTCCGGCCTTCATGCTCCTGGTTTTCATGCTCCTGGACCGGGCCCGGGCCTTTACCCTGGAACCGGTGGTGGAAACCCGGC
>JAKSBM010000925.1 GCA_022361135.1 Desulfobacterales bacterium
TCCACCTGGATGGCGCCCTTGTGGCCCTTGATGATGCCGTGGACCACGGAAAGGCCCAGGCCGGTGCCCACATCCTTGTCCTTGGTGGTGAAAAAGGGATCAAAGATATTATCCATGATCTCCGGCGGGATTCCCGGGCCGGTGTCGGCAATGGTCAGCCTTAAAAAATCTCCAGGTTCAATGTTCAGAAGCTGGGCATCCCCGGGCGCCAGGGCTACGGTTTCCAGGGAAAGGAAGAATTCACCGCCCCCCTGTTCCATGGCCTGGAAGGCATTGGTGCACAGGTTCATGATGATTTGGCTGATCTGGGTGGGATCCCCCAGGCAGGGGGCGGGATGGGGGCTGATCCGGGTATGGACCTGGATGTTGCCGGGCAGGGAGGTCTGGATAAGGCCCAGGGCTTCCTCCACCACTTCCCCCAGATCCATGGGACGGAATTCATGGGCCGATGGACGGCTGAAGGAGAGGATCTGTTTCACCAGGTTGGAGCCCCTTGCACCGGCCTTGAGCACCCGGATCAGGTCCTTGCGGGTGATGGATTCCGGATCCACGTCCTCCAGGGCCAACTCCGTGGAATTGATGATGGAGGTCAGGATGTTGTTGAAATCATGGGCAATGCCGCCGGAGAGGATGCCCAGGGCTTCCATTTTCTGGGACTGGCGTAGTTGCTTTTCCAGGTTGACCTTCTGGGTGATGTCCTCGGCCGTGCTCAATATGCCCGTGGTTTTTCCCCGGGTATCGTGGAGGGGGATTTTGTTGATTTCCAGCCAGATGGTGTCGCTGCCCAAACTTTGGAAATCCCACTTGAGTCGGTATCTGGGGATGTTGGACCGGATTACGGCCAGATTGGTGTCAATGGCCCGTTGGGCGTCCTGGCCAATGCCCAGGAGGTTGTAATCCTTTTTGCCGATGATGTCCTCGGCCCGATTGATTTTAAAGAAGGAGAGAAAGCTTTTGTTCACCTCCATGAAGCGCATGTCCTGGTCCTGCCAGAAGACCAGCTGGGGGATGTTGTCCAGGATGTGGCGCAGCTTTTCCCGGGATTCCCATACGGCCATTTCCGCCTTTTTCCGTTGGCTGATGTCCTCGCAGATGCATTCGATGACCTGGTGTTTCCAGCCGGAATAGAAGACGGTTTTGGCCGTGACCGAGGCCCATCGGATCTCTTTTTTCACCGTGTAAAATTCAAGCTCAAAGCCGGAGACTTCTTTGCCTTTAATGATCATCTCCAGGAGTTCCCGGCGTTTGTCCCGTGAAACGAAGATGTTCTGCAGCTTTTTATTCTGCTCCATGAAGCGTTCTTCCGAGGCATAGCCGAACATTTTGGCAAAGGCCGGGTTCATCTCAAGGATGGCCCCGGCCGGATCCACAATGACAATGCCCTTGCCCGCATGCTTGAAAATATCCCGGTATTTTTTTTCGGTCCGGCGCAGGGAATCCTCCACCCGCTTGCGTTTGATGATGTTGAGCACCAGGAAGAAGAGGGTGCCGGACAAAAGTACAAAGGCAATGCTCAAGCCCCAGACCAGCCGTTTGTCCAGTTCGTAAAATCGATGGGGTTGGTTGATGATCCGACTGTCACGGGGCAGGGCTGTTTTTTTGATCTTGAACCGTTTCAGCTCGTTGTAATCAAAGATATAGTTTGCCGCCATGCGGGTGACCACGGGGATTTTCCGGACAGGTTCTCCCGAGAGAATTTTTAGGGTCATCTCGGCGGCCCGTTGGCCGTGCTCAAAGCCTGCGGCCAGTTTTCCCCCCACCAGCCCAGCCCCCAGGAAAAAATCCCAGGAACTGTAAATGGGCAACCCCGTTGTCTGGGAAACCCGGGCCAGGATGTCCCAGGAGGAGAGAAATTTTTGGTCCAATTTTTCGTAAAAGGGGATGAAGAAAATCAGGGTTTCCGGCCCGGCCGCCTTGAGGTGGCGGATCAATTGGTCGGTGTTGAGCCGGGTCATGAACTGGATGTCGAAGTCGATGGATTCACGATGGATGGTGTCCTTGATCTGGCGGACAATGGCCCGGCTGGTCAGGGAGGTGTTCCCCACCACCACCATGCGTCGGCTTTTGGGGTGGAGGCGCCGGGCTAATTCCAGGTTCTCCTTGAATTCCACGGATTCGGCAATGCCCGTGATCCGGGGCTGGTTTTCGATGATTTCCGGGGTGAAATTGTTTACCCCGCAGAAGACCAGGGGCACCCCGGGGAAGAGGCGGTGCCGGTATTTGAGCATGAAATCAAAGGCCGTGTTGTCGGAAACCACGATGGCCTGGAATCGGGTCTCCCGGTATTTGTGGGCATAATAATTAAGGAGGATGGCCTCGGTGTGGGCATCGTAATGGCGTTTGGAGTCCATGTATTCGATGCGCAGATCCACGGGGTGTCCCCCCTCCTGGATGTGGGAGCGGACCCCGGCCAGGATGGAATCGGACCAGCGATACCCGTTTTCATAGGAGTTGAGGAAGAGGACGTTCTGCTTTTCCACGGCCTGGATGGGCATAGCCGTGGCCGTGAATATCAACAGGGTTAAAAATAATCGGGGGATGAATCCCATGGGCTGTCCTTATGGTCTTTGGGGGGTGGGTGTGAAATCGCCGGGGGCGTTTCCACAAATCAGGTCAAATGCCGGGTAATAATAGCGGTATTATACCGGCTAATGCCTTAATTCTCAATGGATTTGGCCAGTCCAAAAAATCAGACATCCCTTGGGAGCGCCCCATTTCGCCGGTGAAGCCGGTGACGGGGAAATATAAAATTTTTCGCCAGTCCGATTTTTTGGACAAACCAGGGCGCAGGCCAGGGCTGTGAAAAAGGAGTGGATTGGCAGAATCCCTTGCCCATAAACGGTTTTCGCCTCCTTTGCCTCCTTCGGCACACTATTTGTAATTCAGGGACCAGAGCGTGATTTTTTTGATCCATTGAAATTTTAGGAGGTATACATGTCTTTAGGAATTTTGGCATTCATCGCCATCATCCCCATCGCAATGGTCCTGATACTCATGGCTGGTTTTCGCTGGCCTGCAACCAAGGCCATGCCCCTGGCCTGGCTGGCCGGTGCCGCCATTGCCGCGGCCGTCTGGAAACTGCCCGCCGGTCTGGTGGCCGCATCCACACTCAGCGGCTTCGGCAGTGCCATTAATGTTTTGATCATTGTTTTCGGGGCCATCATCGTCCTGTATACCCTCCAGGAGAGCGGGGCCATGGAGACCATCTCCTACGGGTTCACCAATATCTCCCCGGACCGCCGGGTCCAGACCATCATCATTGCCTTTGTATTCGGGGCCTTCATCGAAGGCTCGGCCGGATTCGGTACTCCGGCGGCCATTGCCGCTCCCCTGTTGCTGGGTTTGGGATTCCCGGCCCTGGCTGCGGTCTGCGTCTGCCTTATCCTTAACTCCGTGCCCGTGACATTCGGGGCCGTGGGAACCCCGGTCTGGTTTGGGATGAAAACCCTGAGAACCCCTGTTGAGGAAGCCATTGCCTCGGGGGCCGCGGATCTGGCCTCCTTTGATGTCTTTTTGAATCACATCGGCCAATGGTCGGCATTGATCCATTCCGTGGTGGCATTGGTGTTGCCCTTGTTCACGGTCTGTTTCCTTACCCGCTTTTTTGGAAAGAACCGGTCCTGGCGCGAAGGTTTGGCCGTGTGGAAGTTTGCCGTTTTTGCCTCCATTGCCTTTAGCCTGCCCTACCTTTTCATTGCCTATGCCGTTGGCGTGGAATTCCCCGCCCTCATTGGCGGGCTGGTGGGGTTGCCTTTGACCATTGTGGCTGCCAAAAAAGGGCTGTTCCTGCCCAAGGAAAACTGGGACTTTGCCCCCCGGTCCCAATGGGAAGCGGAATGGACCGGTGAAATCCAGGCCGGTTCCTCGGACCTCAAACCCCGCATGAGTCAGTTTGCCGCCTGGATGCCCTATGTCCTCATTGCCGGACTTCTGGTCCTCACCCGGGTCAGCTCCCTGCCATTCAAGGGCTGGGTGACCTCCTGGGTGATCTCCTTCCCCCATATTTTGGGCTACGAGACTGTGAATTTTGCCATGAAGCCCCTCTACCTTCCCGGTGTCATCCCCTTTATGTTGGTGGCCCTGATCACGGTGGGGCTCCATAAAATCCCCGGGCACAAGGTGAAGCGTGCCTGGAAGGATTCCTTTGTCCGCATGAAGAATCCCACCATTGCCATGTTCTTTGCCGTGGCTTTGGTGGAAATTCTCAAACAATCGGCCAACAATCCCCTGGGGTATGCGTCCATGCCCTTGACCATGGCCGAGTTCATCGCTGGTATCTGTGGTCAGTCCTGGCCCATGTTTGCCTCCTATGTTGGAGCTTTGGGCTCCTTTATTACCGGGAGTTGCACCGTCTCCAACCTGCTCTTTGCCGATTTTCAGTACGGGGTGGCCTCCACCATTGGGGTGAGCCATGAAATCATCGTTTCTCTCCAGGCCGTGGGCGGCGCCATGGGCAATATGATCTGCGTCCACAACATCGTTGCCGCATCGGCCACCGTTGGGCTGGTGGGCATGGAAGGAACCATCATCCGCCGGACCATGGGCCCCTTGATTGCCTATGGCATCCTGGCTGGTATCCTGGGCAGCCTGCTGGGCTTTGTGATTTTCCCGGGGCTTTTCTAATAAAGGAGTGATTATGAACAACGTTGAAACCATGGATTTGACCCAGACCATGACGGAACGGGCGGAAAAGATCCAGGCCAAGGTCTCCCTGGTAAAGGATTTTGAAGAAATTTTCACCCATGCCCTGGCCGTGACAAAGGAACAGGGCGGGAAGACCCTAGCCGCACCCGGGTTGGATCCGGCCGCAGAAGAACGACTGGCAATCCTCTGCACCGAGGCCGGCATTGAATTGCTGCGCCCCCCCCTTCGGGATCATTTGGAAAACATCCACACCGGGCTGACCCTGGCCGATTGGGGCGTGGCCGAAACCGGGACCCTGGTGGTGAATTCCGCAGACGAGGATCTGCGCATTGCCACCATGCTCAGCGAAACCCACGTGGCCATCCTGCCCAGATGGGCCATCCATCCGGATATGGATTCCCTGGCCGAACAAATGGATGGGATCCTCAAGGCGGATCCCGCCTATCTGGCCTTTATTTCCGGCCCCAGCCGCACCGCCGACATTGAACGGGTGCTGGCCATCGGCGTCCACGGACCCCGGGAGCTTCACATCCTTATCATGGACCAGGAGTAATGATCATGGAACAGACACCAGACAATATCAAAGATTATCGGAAACAGATCAAGGCCACCCTGGATCGCAAATTCCTGGGCAAGACCCTGGGTAATTTCGCCACCTCCTACAAGGCCTCCCGGGAAAATGCCTTTGACGGCATGGATCTGGAGGGCATGCGGTGCAGCATTGCCGCGGCCAAGGATGATGCCGTCACCGGCCTTGAAGAGTTGTTCCAGGAATTCAAGGCCCATGCCGAGGCCGCAGGCGTCAAGGTTCACCTGGCCGCCGACGCCCAGGAAGCCAACGAGATCATCGGGGCCATTGCCCGGGAAAACGGGGCCAAAAAGGTCATCAAATCCAAGTCCATGACCTCGGAGGAAACCTTCCTCAACCGCCATCTGGAAAAGGAAAAGCTGGAGGTCACCGAAACCGACCTGGGGGAATGGATCATCCAATTGCGCAACGAAGGGCCGTCCCACATGGTCATGCCGGCCATCCATCTGTCCCGGTACGATGTGGGGGA
>JAKSBM010000566.1 GCA_022361135.1 Desulfobacterales bacterium
GACCTCAACCGACCCGAGGATTTTGTGAAGACCTCCGATGCCTTCACCGCCAAAATCCGGGAAATGGGACCCATTGAAATGACCCAGGCCAACCGGGATAAGCTCCAGGCCATCTATGACATGTGTAAATACAACGAACGCATCCGGACCCTGCTTTCCGTGAGCCTGAGACGGCCCATGGACGAAGAGTACCGGGGCGACCAGCTCCATGCCCTGGCCTTTGACCGGGATTTCAACCAGGCCATTGAGGAAGAGTTTGACTATCCCGAATCCGCCCTGGCCGGTGAAGAACCTGCCGCAACACCCGTTGTGGAAGAAGCCGCAGCAGAGCAGAAGGAAGAAAGTCACGCATAACAGCCCAATCCCGGACCTGGTTACTTATCCTCGCCAGGTCCGATACTTCGGCAGGGGGAATTCGTTGCCATGACAACGGGGGGGCCCCCTGCCGATTATTTTTAACCGGAGATTTCATCCAGGTTGAAATCTTTGGGGTGCCTGGGGCTGGACGGCGCAGCGCCGCCCGGCCCCGGGTTCCTTTATTTTGTGGATCATTAAGGACAGCAGTTGAAAATGAAAGCAGAAGAGACCAAAACCGGGCTTTCTCCCCGGTTTGTTGAAATGGCCACGGATCGCAGCCGGGTCGGGGCCATGAATCGACCCGACGGCCACAGTAAAAAAACAGGGGAATGCGGGGACACCATTGAAATGTTCATCCGGGGCACCCAGGATAATATCATGGCATTGACCTTTGTCATCGACGGCTGTGTCAACACCCTGGCATCCTCCAATGCCGTGGCCCGCTTTGTGGAAGGAAAGGATGTGCAATCCGCCTGGGATGTAACCCCGGAGATGATCATTGAATTTTTGGACGGTCTGCCGCCGGCCAAGCACCATTGTGCCGAGTTGGCCGTGGGCACCCTATATCTGGCCTTGGTGGATTTGGCTTCGGCCAAGTCCTGTTACCAGCGATAGGCTCAATGTCCAATTTTGTTTACCACCGTCACAAGGAAAAGCGTGTTCCCAGATTTAGGGCTTTTGCCGTTTTAAAAAAGGGCGGTAAAAAAACTATGCATCTTCAATTGGATATATATTTTTAAATTTAAGGGGTGTACGCCCCTAGGATAGATAGCATTTCCAGGCCGTCTTCAAAATCGATGGCCACCATGGAGCCGGAAAAGGCGAGTCTTTTATTTAAAATCGGTTCATTCTTTATTAAAAACATATATTGGGTGTTATGTAGCGTTTTAACACCCCAAAGGGCAGGGGGGATCTCAAGTCTATTTTTTATAAAAAATGGAAGACTTTTATATTGTTTGAAATAGAAAAGCTTAAAATCTTCATCCTTTCGGAATAAATAAACAGCCTCGTTATCAAGTACACATTTGGGTTTGATCACAAGGTCAAACCCTGCCTCCTGGAACAGTTTTATAATGGCAGGCTCTCCGTCCTCCACCGTGGGCCATTGTACAGGCTTGTAATCCGTTTTGATTTCGGTGGCCGGGGTATCATGCTGGGAATATGAGGGAAGAAAATCGGGGGCATCAATTTTGAGTTTCAACTCGTCAAAGGTTTTTTTATCCTCCCCGGAGGAAAAGGATGTTAAAAATCCTCTTTCGTTATACGTCCCAGCCCCCATTCCTCTCCATAGTCTAAGATGGTTAAACCATCCACAATAGGTGCATTTGCTGTCATAGGTCTGCACTCTGTCTTCATAGCTTTCGCTTTTTTCCAGGATAGATCCGCAAAATATACAGAATTCTCCGGTGGGGTCGTGCTCAACTACGTCATCATCTGCTTTGTAATCCCAGTTAAACAAAGGTTGAGATATTTCCATATTAAACCCCTTTTGATTTTTTGTGACTTGGAAATGAGTAACACTGATTTTGAGGCTTATAAATCCCCATCAAGAGATTTCAGTGTAAAACTTTTTGGAAAATATGATTCACATAATGGAGTACATAGTTCAGAAAGCTCTATTATTCATTGGAATTCATTTGTTGGATGGGTACGGACTTGTTTGGCCGTCCCATTATGGCGGTGGGCCCCCCAAATTTGGACAATGTGTTAAGCTCGCATTCATTCAGATGAAGGGAGTTTACTCGGCTTTGGTGGTTCTTTGGCCCCGGCCAAGTTTGCTACCAGTTATAGGTTCAATGTCCTCCCAGGTCAAAGAAGGACGGCACAAAATGAAAAATGCTGTCCTTTGAACTTACACGATGGTGGCAAATTCACGCATGGAAAAGCTCTGGACCGTTTCCAGATCAGAATTAACAGTACGTGAATATTTCACCACGGCGAGATTGACATCGGTTTTGAATTCCGATTCCGTTTTGGAGCCTGAAATCTTCACCTCCCCGAGCATGAAGCTTGCGGAATCGGATAGAACGGCTGAACGCTCTTTGTCCGAGATGGCTTCATTGTATCGAAACGTGGCCTCCGCTGTAAGATTTCGTGATACCTCTATTTTTGCCCCGGTGCCTGCGGCCCGGGCAGATGCCATGATGGCTTTCAC
>JAKSBM010000002.1 GCA_022361135.1 Desulfobacterales bacterium
ATCAACGCCTCCATCGGCACCTCCACCGACATCGCCGATATCGGGGCCGAGGTGCGCAAGGCCGTGGCTGCCCAGCACGCCGGGGCCGACACCCTGATGGAGCTTTCCGTGGGCGGCGACCTGGACAAGATCCGCCGTGAAGTGATCGCCGCCGTGGACCTGCCGGTGGGCAACGTGCCCCTCTACCAGGCCTTTTGCGAGGCCACGGAGAAGTACGGCGACCCCAACAAACTGGACGAAGAGCTGCTTTTCGACATGATCGAACGGCAGTGCGCCGACGGCATGGCCTTCATGGCCATACACTGCGGCATCAATCTCTACACCATCGAGCGCCTGGAAAAACAGGGCTACCGCTACGGTGGCCTGGTGAGTAAAGGCGGCGCCTCCATGGTGGCGTGGATGAAAGCCAACAACAAGGAGAATCCCCTCTACGAAAAGTTCGACCGGGTGGTGGAGATATTGAAGAAGTACGACGTGGTGCTCTCCCTGGGCAACGGCTTGCGCGCCGGCTCCATCGGCGACTCCTTCGACCGCGCCATGATCCAGGAGCTGCTCATCAACTGCGAGCTGGCCGAAGAGGGACGCAAGATGGGCTGCCAGATGATGGTGGAAGGCCCCGGCCATGTGCCCATGGACGAAATTGAGGCCAACATCATCCTCCAGAAGCGGATGAGCGGCAACGCGCCCTACTACATGCTCGGGCCCCTGCCCACCGACGTGGGCGCCGGCTACGATCACGTGGTGGCCGCCATCGGCGCGTCCCAGTCCGCGCGCTACGGCGCCGACCTGGTCTGCTACATCACCCCGGCGGAACATTTGGCACTTCCCAATGTGCAGGACGTACGCGAAGGCGTGAGGGCCACCCGTCTGGCCGCCCGCATTGGTGATATTTCCAAATATCCCCATCGCCGTGAGAATGAAAAACAGGCCGCCCTGGCCCGCAGGGACATGCGTTGGGACGACCTGGAAAAATACCTGCTCTTCCCGGATGTGGCCCGGAATATCCGTGAGGAGAGAGCACCCGAACACAAGAAAACCTGCACCATGTGCGGGGATTTCTGTGCCATGAAAAAGGGCATGGAAGTCTTTGAAAAGGATATTACAAATAAGAGGTAAACCATGTCATTGCTTGAAAAGACCATTGCACGCATTCCCCAATCCCTGGATGAAAAGGCACTGGCCGCTGCCCGTGAACGGTTGGCCAACCAGGCACGGCCCGCCGGCAGTTTGGGGGTCATGGAAGAATTGGGCGCCCGCCTGGCTGCCATCAAAGGTAGCTTGGATGTGAAATTATCCAATAAGCGCATTGTCACCTGTGCCGGGGACCACGGCATCGTGGCCGAGGGGGTTTCGGCCTTCCCCGCCGAGGTGACGCCCCAGATGGTGTTGAACTTTGTGGGGGGCGGGGCCTCGGTGAATGTCATGGGCGACCATGCCGGTGCCAAGGTCAAGGCTGCCGACATCGGTGTGAATTTTGACTTTGATCCGGATCTGCCCATCTTCCATAAAAAGGTGAGGAAGGGGACGGCCAATTTTGCCAAGGAACCGGCCATGACCCGGGACGAGGCCGTGGCCGCCATCGAGGCCGGCATTGAAATTGTCAATGAACTCCATGCCGAGGAACCGGTGGACCTTTTGGGTACCGGGGACATGGGCATTGCCAATACCACCCCCTCTTCGGCCATCATTGCGGCCTTTTCAGGCATTCCCGTGGATCAACTCACCGGCCGGGGCACGGGCATTGACGATGCCGCCCTGGAGAACAAGATCCGGGTGATCCAGCAGGGGCTGGATCTCCACCGCCCCGATCCCACCGATCCCATTGATGTCCTCTCCAAGGTGGGGGGGCTGGAAATCGGCGCCCTGGGCGGCCTGGTCCTGGGGGCCGCCGCCCATGGGATTCCCGTCATCTGCGACGGTTTGATCTCCACGGCCGGAGCCCTCATTGCCTGTGAATTGGCCCCCCATGCCCGGCAATACCTGTTTGCCAGCCATAAGAGTGTGGAGGTCGGCCATCGGTATATGCACGACCGCATGGGATTGGAGCCCCTCATTGACCTGCGTTTCCGACTGGGGGAAGGCACCGGGGCCGCCGTCTGCATGGAACTTCTGGACCTGGCCACCCGGGTTCTGGCCGATATCAAAACCTTTGAAGAAGTGGGCGTAACCAGCGCCTGATCCCTCTTTAAAAGCCGTATCATTCCGATGGGAAAAACCGCTGGGCAACTTGGATTGTCCGGCGGTTTTTTCATGGGCGGGATTGGGGAGGCGGCATGGCCCGGGATTCAGTCCTTGGTATTGTTTTTTGTTAGAATGGACTAACTTTTGTTAGAATTGATTGATTTTCTTGATGAATGTATTAAATTAAAGATCTGTAGTATAATTTTAGGAACGTGCGAGTCACCGGCATGAAGCATCGTAGACTCCTGTTGTTCTCCCCCCCCCCTGAAGTTTCCCATCCCCCAATTGATTTAATTGCAAGACGCATGATTAACCCATCGGGTCGGTCTTATACGCATGGTAACCCAAGAATCCGTTAAGGCCTTTATGCCAGGGAGCTTCATATGCCGACCCCCATGGTTATCCCCATCGACATCCAAGGTGATATCCGGACCGCAGTCTGGGTCATTGGTCAGAATTCCGTCAATCCCGGTTCTTCGGGAGAAGGTGCCACCCAGGCCCAGCAGGAACTGGATCGCATCATCCGTCTTTTTGAACAATTGGCCGCCTCGGATTTTTCCCAGTTGGGCGCGGATACCGGATTGAATCTCCGGGACACGGCGCTCATGGAGCGCCTCAGTCTCATGGTGCTCACCCTCATGTTGCCCCAGCAACGTTTGGATTATTATCCCGATACCGTGGGCGATTTGGAATCCCACGGCATCTCCGTACCCCCGGGTATTTCCGACGTGGCCTTCACCCAATTCCCCAGCATGGTGGTGGTCCTCGATACGGAAATGACCCAGACCCTTGATCTGAGCTATTACCGCAGCGACGAATCCGTTTCCAATTTCAGGAGCGCCACATCGGTGTTGCGCATCAACCCCAATGAATTCGGAAACCCGCCTTCGGCCCAGGATTTTTTAAACCTGGTGGACGCCTTGGGTCGGGCCGAACGGGTTTCCCGGGGGGATTTTTCACGGAAGGGGGAACGGGTCGCCTGGGATCTCACCTATGACCTGGCAAGGGATCTTGGGATCCAGGGGATTTTTTCCGCGCGGCAAACCTCAAAGGAAGACAGCTTCACCCGCACCGACCTGGTGGATCGGGTGGGCTTTGAAGAGGAGTTCCGCACCCGAATCACCTCCCTGGGGGATACCAAATTAACCAAGGGCCTGGTCCTGGGCCGCACCCGCAGCGATGAACTGGGGGTGCCGGTGCTCCAATTGGAAGTGGAGGCCGAAGCCGACGGTTCCATTGCCTTCTTTGAATTGGTGACCGGCCCCTTGACCTCGGCGGAGTATATGGCCCCGGGCTATGCCACGGCACGGGGAATTCTCCTGGACATCCTCAAAACCAACGATGGGACCCTGAGTGTCCAGGATATCCTGGACGATTATAATCGTCGGTTGCGCCATACCCTGGGCAGCGACGCCTCCCGGTACGAGCTCATCCCCGGAGACCGGGCCGTGAACGAGGCCACCCAGGTGGCGGCCCGCCCCAAGGGGAAGTTTACACAACAAACAAATGTGCTCATTGCCTATGGTGATCTGGGCACTTCGGTTTTTCTGAACAGCTTGGATGAAAGGGGCTTTCCCCAAGCCCGACCCATGGCGGAGCTGGCCGCCTCCCGGGTGGATGCCGTGCTGACGGACATGGGCATGGACCCCGGCTTGGTGCGTCCGGAAATGCGGGCCTTTGTCTTCCAGGTCCTCTTCAATGAGATGATGGGGGCCGCCGGCAAAGGAGGGTTTTCCCGGAGCAAGATCCTCTATTCCCTGCTGCTCCGTTTCAGCCCCGAGGATGCGGTTTTTTCCGTGCTCAACGAAGACGAGGTCCGGGCCGTTGATGAATGGTACGACCGGGGCGGCGGCCAGCGGCTGGAAACCATCATACGAAAAAGTCTGACCCCGGATCAGGCCCAACGGTTCTCGGGGGCCGATCGTCGTTTTGCCAGCATTTTTGACCATGCCACGGCAAAACGTTTGGAATTGGGGCAACTCCAGCTGCGGGTGGATCGGGACAAAACCTATGAAATTTCTTCTTTGCCCGGAGGGGATGATTTTATCATCCATTCCATGCCCAGGGCCCATTCCCGCACAAGGTTCGTGGAAAGCGAAGGTCGGATTTACGGGGTGGTGGAGTATCGATCCGGGGTTGCGGATTTTAGATATTTGCAAAGGGGGCCCCTGGCTTGGATGGAGGGCGACACCGCCCACCGCATCCGGGGGGTGCTCTCCGGGGAGCCGGAAGTCTCCGCCTACAACCTGGCAGCCGCCCGTTTCCTGGCCGACCGGGAAGGTGAACTGGCCTATTACGAGAACGGGGAAGACGCATCCCCTGAGGTTTCCTTTGCCGATTGGCTGACCTCCCAGGTCCAGGAATTCAACGCCGTTTCGGCGCCCACGGACAGCGACGGTCGCCTGCTCCAGGACAGCGAAGGCTGGTCGCGGGCGCTGACCCGGTACAGCCAGCGGGTGGCCGCCCATGCCCAATCCCTGGGCATCACCGGGGATGAGGCCTATACCCAATGGAAAACCGCCTTGAATGACGGCTTCAGGGTTTCCCCCGACACCCAATTGCGGAACATGTCCCGG
>JAKSBM010000721.1 GCA_022361135.1 Desulfobacterales bacterium
GATGATGGCCGAACTCATCGATGCCGGCGAAAATGGTCTGGACCACGAGCAGGAATCCTTCCTGTTGACCTACAAGCACACCAAACGGGTCATGGACGTGGGCTTTTTCTCCCGGAAACGGAAGATTAACTACGATTCCAGTTTCTCCGTGAACGGTTAAGCTGAATATTCCATGAAATGAGTTGTCCGCGCCCCCGGAACCCTTTGGCTCCGGGGGCGTTTTTGTGTTTTGGATTTTTGGCCCGGATATCCGACGGGATGGATTTGCAAGGGCAGGACTCGACTGCCAAGGGCTGGGGGGGTACCCGGTACCAAGGTTTTCAATCCTTCCGGAGCAAATTCCCGTCAAATCTCCGGGCTGGGCCTGACAAAGTGAGAAAACTGATGTAGGGTAACCGGGTTGACCCATCTCCGGGCCTGCCCGGTACGCCTTTAACTGAATAAACGGTGGTACCCATGCAAATTTACGTCTGTGTAAAGCATGTTCCGGATTCGGCGGCCAATATTGCCATTGTGGACGGTTGCCGCATTGACGAGAACATTGCCTTTCTGCTCAATCCATTTGACGAACACGCCGTCACCCAGGCGGCACTTTTAAAATCCCAATATCCCGATTCCGAAATCATCACGGTTTGTCTGGGCCGACCCGACGCGGAAAAGACCCTGCGCTCGGCCATGGCCATGGGGGCGGACCGGAGCAGCCTCATTCGGACCGAAGCCCCCTGCGATCCCCAGACCACGGCCCGGGCCCTCAAGGCGGCCATCCTGGCCGACGGCAGCCCCGACCTCATTCTCATGGGTAAGGAAAGCATCGATGGCGAAGGCATGCAGACCATGTTCCGCCTGGGCGTTCTCATGGACATGCCCGCGGCGGTGAATGTGGTGGAATTGGAATTCGATCCGGACGCGGGCACGGCCCGGGCCGTCTATGAGCTGGCCGGGGGCGCCCGGCAGACCTGCGAAATGACCCTGCCCTGCATTGCCGCCGCCGGTCGCGGCTTGAACACCCCCATCTATCCCACCTTTCCCCAGGTGGTGAAATCCCGGAAAAAGCCGGTGGAGGTGGTGGAATTGGATGGTCTGGAACTGGAAGCCCCAGGCCGGTCGTCCACCTCCATCGTTGCCCTGGAACCCCTGGCCCAGGATCGATCACCCCAGCCCCTCACCGGGGAACCGTCCCAGATTGCAGACCGCATTGTCACCATTCTCAAAGAGGAGGCCAAGGTCCTATGAAAATCGGAATCCATGTGGAAATTAAAGAGGGCCGCATTCCCGAGGCCCAGTTCGGCCCCCTGGCCCTGGCCGGAGAGCACGAGGTTTTTGCCATAGTATTGGACACGGTCCCCCCTGAAGCCCGTGGGGCCTTGTCCGACCACGGGGTGAACACCATTGTGGAAATGGCCCTGCCCCATGAACCCGGGATTCGAGCCAATCCGGTGATCCGGGCCAAGGCCCTGGTCAAGGCGGTGGAAGAGCTGGGGCTGGATTCCCTGGCCGGCCTTTCCAATGCCACGGGACGGGATGTCCTGCCCCGGGCGGCGGCCCTGCTGGATGCCCCCCTGGTCATGGATTGTGTGGATGTGGATTTTAAAACCCTCCAGGCCAAAACCTCACAATACTCGGGCAAGGCCCTTGCCAC
>JAKSBM010000920.1 GCA_022361135.1 Desulfobacterales bacterium
CAATGCTGTGGGTGATCCCCAGCCCGCTGTTGTTAAAGGCCATGCCCGCCATGCAGGAGGCCAGGAGCATCATCTCCCGAGCTTCCATGTCGTCTCCGTTTTCATAGGCCCGGTGCAGATACTTGAACACGTACTTGATGGCATATTCGGAATAAATGGAGGTAAAGGCATTGGCCTGGCGGCTGGTATAGGCTTCAATGGCGTGGGTGAGCACATCCATGCCCGTGGCCGCGGTCACCGAAGGAGGAACGGTCCGGGTAAACCGGGCATCCAGGATGGCCATGTCCGGAATGAGCAACTCATCCAACAAAGGAATCTTCACTTCATTCTTCTTGTCCGTAACCACGGAAATGGCCGTAACTTCGGAGCCGGTGCCACTGGTGGTGGGAATGGCCAGCAAAAAGGGTTTCTTTTCTCCCTTACGGGCCTTGTGGGCAAAAAACATGATGGCCTTGGCCGCATCAATGGCCGAGCCGCCCCCCAGGGCGATGACCAGATCCGCCCCCTGCTCCAACATCTGCAGGGTTCCCTTGGTAACGGTTTCCAGGGAAGGATCCGGCTCCACATCACTGAAGAGACAATGTTCAATGTCCGCCCGGTCCAAATGGCTTTTGATCCGGTCCACAAAACCGGTCTTCACCATGAAGGGGTCGGTGACGATGAAGGCCCGGCGGGCCTTCAAAGTCTCCAATGCATCGATGGCGTTGCCGCCGTAGCAGATTTTGGTTCTGCCGTTAAACTGAGTCAATGGTACAACTCCTAATGGTCTACTTCTGGGATTCCCAATCCGCCGGATAGGTCACATAGACAAACCGGGCAAAATCGGGCACAGAAAACTGGATGGAGGTATTTTTGGGGATGAAAATAATATCCCCCTTGTTCCCCACTACTTTTCTGCCGTCGATGACAATTTCCAGGGTACCGTCGATGATATAATCAATTTCGTCGTAGTTCAGGGTCCAGTCAAAGGTGGTCTCGGTCATTTCCATGACACCGCAACCCAGACGGGGGCTTTCTTCCAGGGAAACCACGTCGGTGAGCAGAACCTTGTCTCCGGGCTTGCCCGTGTCAAAGGGTTCCGGTTTCACCGTGGCCGTTTTAATGGCCAGTACGCCGCTTTTTTCATCCACAACTTTTTCAAACCCCGTTTTGGCTGCGCCATCGGTGCCAAGTTGTTCGGCAATGACTTTACGGATCAGGGTTTCCAGCATTTTTTCATTAATTTCCATGTTTGCTTCCTTGGTAAGAAATCCAGATTAAATTAACCCTTGGTGGGCAGAATCATTTCAACTTCGGCGTGGGGACGGGGGATCACGTGGATGGATACCAGTTCGCCCACACGTTCGGCAGCAGCGGCACCGGCATCGGTGGCAGCTTTAACAGCGCCCACGTCACCGCGAACCATGACGGTTACAAGGCCGGATCCCACCTGCTCGCGGCCGATGAGTTCAACGTTGGCTGCCTTGACCATGGCATCGGCTGCTTCCACAGCACCCACAAGACCTTTGGTTTCGATCATTCCCAATGCGTTCATAATTATGTTCTCCTATTGTTGTTTGGATTATGACCGGTATTCCCGGTCCGGCAATTATGCCGTTTTTATCTTCTTCACCACCCGGGTGACCACTGCGGCCAGGGTTCCGGCATCGGTGATTTTATATTCATTCTTCAAAAGGCTGGTGATCCGGGCCACCAAAGACTCCAATGCCTGGGTGTCACCATCCACGGCATCCACGCCCCCATTGGGTCTGGGACCGTAAATGATGGAGATCCCCTTGCTCTTCAGGCAATCCTTGGCACCCGGGGTGAGTACCATGGTATTGTCTGCATAAAGGGCCTGGTCTGCCTTGCAGATATATGCGTCCACATTGTTGGCGCTGATAAATGTCTTTCCCATATCTTCTTCTACTCCTTATGCCGTTCCCCCGGGACCACGTATCCTCCAACGGGGTCGGCGTTAAACCTTGAATTTGTGCGCTGCTCTTCCCTACAATCCCACCCGGCTATACGGATCAGGAGACCTCCACCTCATCGATGATTCCCACAATGGTGGCATCCACGGGCACGGTATGGTCGTCCAGGGCCTTGCGGGCGGAACTGCCCATCACCACCAGGACACGATCCCCGATGCCGGCCCCCACAAAATCCACGGCCACGAATCCTTCGGCCCGCTTTTCATCCACCGGGTCAATGCGTTTGACCACCATGAGCTTCAAGCCGTTGAGGGATTCTTCCTTGCGGGTGGCCCAGACATTTCCGATGACTTCACCAATAATCATTTGCTCACCTATCGTTTCACCAATTTGATGTTCAATTCCCGGGCACTATCCAGGGCCAGGGGCGTAACCAGGGCGGTTTTGGGAAGGGACAGGGTGGTCACCCCGTCCTTTCCCGCCGCAATCACATCCCCTTCCGTCACCAGGGCCGAGGAAAGCCCCCGGGTATCATCCACCGCCGCCTTCATCCCGGTTAACCCAAAGGAAGCCAGGCTGGCCTCATGGGCCTTGTAAAGTTGAATCAGGGCCGAGGGGGCAGTGGTTTCAAATTCCTTGTACTCCATGGAAAAGGCCTCAATGCCCACCCCGGAAAGGAGCAGTTTAAGAAGGCGTTCCCCAAAGCTGTGGGATGCCCGCCCCTGGGCCAAATCGGCCATGAGGGTCAGGGACAGCCGGGGCAACACATGGCGTTCCACCGTTGCCCCATCGGCATCATCATCCAGATAAAGGATGCGGGCCTTTCCGTGGAAGGCATTTGCCACCTGGGCGGCCCAGGGACAATCCACCTTTCCAAGGATACGAAGCCAGGGGAGTTCTGGAGCCGCAGCGGCAGCCCTTTTTTCTCCAACTGCCTTTGAGATGGCCTGGACCGACTTTCCGTCAACATTCCCCACCTGGGATATGACTTCACGGGCAATGGCCCGGACCAATTCCTGGAGTTCCATTATGCCCCCTGGCCCTTGCAATTGAGGGCAATGCCCAGGGGAGTCACCAGGAAGGGGTTTGCCGGCTTATAAACCGTCACCCCGGTTTCCTTTTCAATGACCTTTTCCATGTCCTTGAGGCAGCAGGTTCCCCCCACCAGATAAATGGCCGGGATGTCCCGCCCCTGGATGTGGGATCTGACAATGGAACCCATTTTCTGGAACACGGGGCGAACCACGGATAGAATTTCATCCTGGCGTTGGGGCTGTTTTTTCAACTCTTCAGCCTCCTCAAAGCTCACCCGGTAACTGCCGGAAAGCACCAGTGAAACATGGGTACCGCCCGTGGCTTCGTCGGCGGTGTAGACCACCTTTCCCCCTTCCAGGATGGAAAGGCCGGTGGTGCCCCCGCCAATGTCCACAATGGCCCCGTTTTCAATTCCCAGCACCGCATTGGCGGCCGTGGGTTCATCCAGGACGGCGCAGACCTCCAGGCCGGCACCCTCAACCACATAACCATGGGTTTTGCAATCCTTGTCCCCGGTTCCCGGGGGCACGGCAATGGCCGCATGGGTCAGGGAACGTCCCAGACGTTCCTCCAACTGCCCGACCAGCTTACGGGTAATCTGGGTGGCGCCCATGTAATCCACCACCAGACCGTCCTTGATCACCTGCGCAAATTCCATGGCACAGGCCACGGGTTGCTTTTGGGAGTTGAGGACCACCACCACGATATAGGCGGTTCCCAAATCCACCCCCACATACAGGGGTTCGTTGGGGTCCACCTTTCCGGTTTGTGTCAGGCAGGCTTCAAGGTCGCTTATCTGTTGATCGATGTGTGCAAAATCCATGGTTATTTTCCCGATTTAAGGGGTTAACTTTTGGGCAGAATCCGTCCGGTTACGGTTTTATTCCATCCGGCACCATTGCCCTCGTCCAGGTCAATGTGCATGGCCAGTCTGAAATCCGGATTCACCCGGACCAGGACGTCGGCCAGGATCACCGGGCGTTCGCTGTCCAGCCGGACATCCACGATGTCCTTGTCCTTCACATTAAGGCGCTGTGCATCTTCCGGGGTCATGTGAATGTGACGGCTGGCCACCATGAGCCCCTGTTCCAACCCCACAACGCCGGTGGTGGAGGCCAAGATGATCCCCGGGGTCCCTTCCACATCACCGGACTGGCGGACCGGTGCATCCACACCCAGGGTCCGGGCATCGGTCTTGGAAATTTCCACCTGGGAACTTCCCCGGGAGGGGCCGAGGATGGCCACATTGTCAATGACCCCCTTGGGGCCGATGAGGCGGAGGCGTTCCTTGGCCAGGAATTGTCCGGGCTGGGACAGCTCCCGGGCAAAGGTCAGGGGGGCACCGAAAAGGGCGACGGCATCGGCCTCGCTCAAATGGACATGGCGGGCGGATAGTTCCACCGGAATGGCCATGCTGTCCGTTGCAACCGCCTGGGTTGCCTCGGTGCCTGTGGCTTCACCCAACCGGGTGACCACCTGTCTTACGATTTCTTCTAAACTAAGGTTGTCCATGGGTCCTGCTTAATACTGACCGGATTTTTCCTTGAGCATCATGATATAGATGGCCGAGGACATGCGGTTCAGGGATTGGATAATATCGGGTTTTTCAAGCTCAAATTCGTTTCGGAAGGCACGAACGGCAGCCACTTCCACCTTTCTCACCCGGGATCTGAGAACATTGAGTTCCACCAGGGTGATTCCCATGTCGTAGCTGGGAAGGATGTGCCCGCAGCCGAAAAACTTCTTGGGCTTGTGGGACTGCTCCCGCAACTGCGCATCGGTGAGTCCGATGATGGTGGAATCGGGAAGGGCCTCGTTGACCACATCGGCCCGCATCATGGCCCGGCACTGGTTGAGGATATCTTCCAGATCCTTCACCAGATGGGATTTCCCGGCCTTGTGGGCACGGGCCTGGGCAAGGATCACCAGGGACTGGAAATCATCCAATTCCCCCCGGAAGGCAATCCGGGGATGGTCCTTAACCACCAATTTATTTCCATGGAGCTGGGTCATGTGTTCGGGCTTTTTCTCAAATTGACCGCCGTCGGCCGCGGAAACATAACTGCGAACCGGGGTGTATTCAGGGGATTTTGCCTTGGCCGGTTTCCCAGGCCGGGCCTGGGGCACCTGACCCTCTCCCCCTTCTTCCCTGACGATCTTGATTCCTTTTTCCGAAAGAAGTTGGGCAGCGGAGGGGGTCAGAATCTGACCCGCCTCCACCTTGAAAGTCTCGGGAATGCTTTTTCTAAAGGTTGCACGAAGCAAAGATTCCGTAATGACTTTCATGATTCACTAGCCTTCTACTTTGGGCAGAATCAGTTCAACTTCGCCGTGGGGACGGGGAATCACGTGTACGGATACCAGTTCGCCCACGCGGTCGGCAGCAGCGGCACCGGCGTCGGTGGCAGCCTTTACAGCACCCACGTCACCGCGAACCATTACAGTTACCAGACCAGAGCCCACCTGTTCGCGACCCACCAGGGTAACGTTGGCAGCTTTTACCATGGCATCGGCTGCTTCCACAGCACCTACCAGACCTTTTGTTTCAATCATTCCCAATGCATTCTGAGACATTGTTTCTCTCCTTATTTAAAGTAGTTCCATGGGACAGAATGCCCCACGGTTTCATATATTTTCAGGCCATTAGGCCATTTTTTTCAGTTCTTCCAGGATCAGGCCGGTGAGGGCTTCAATGTCCATGGAAGAGGTATCAGCAGCCGGAGCTGTGCTGCTTGCCCCACCCTTGAAGTTCATGTTGCCCAGATCATAGGCCACACGACGGATGTTCATGAGGTGAAGGGGGGTGACATTGTCCGAGGTGGCAGAGCCGCCAACGGTACCGCATCCCAGGGTAAAAGAGGGAAACAGGTTGGTGGAAATGCCCACGGCCCCATGGGTGGAGGGGGTGTTCACCAACATTCTGGATACCGGCTTTTTCAGGCCGAATTCCCGGATGACCTCTTCGTTGCTGGAGTGGATGGCCAGGGAGTGGCCAATGCCGCCGTTTTTCAGAAGGGCAAAGCAGAGTTCGCAAGCTTCCTGCCAATCGGCCACGGTATAGAAGCCGATGAGGGCGGTGAGCTTTTCCTTGGAAAAGGGATACTGGGGACCAACACCCTCTTCTTCGCAAACCAGGAGGCGGGTTCCCGCAGGAACCTGGATGCCGGCCAGCTTGGCAATGTACTGGGCGTCACGGCCGACGATCTTGGGGTTCATGGCCCCGTTGGGCCGTTCCATGACCGCCTTGACCTTGGCCAGATCTTCTCCGACCAGGAAGTAACCGCCCCGTGCCTTCAGGGAAGCCTTCACCTGCTCGGCAATGATGCCTTCGGTGACAATGGCCTGCTCCGAGGCACATACGGTCCCATTGTCAAAGGTCTTGGAGGCCAGGATCTTATCCATGGCATCGTCGATGTCGGCGGAGCGTTCAATGAAGACGGGCACATTGCCTGCCCCCACGCCCAGGGCCGGGGTTCCGGAGCTGTAAGCAGCCTTCACCATGCCCGGACCGCCCGTGGCCAGGATGAGATCAACGATCTTCATCAGCTCGGTGCTGCCTTCCAGGGAGGGAACGTGCATCACGGAAACCAGGTCCTCGGAAACCCCGCAGGATTTCAGAACGGAACGGATCATGTCCACGGTCTTCCCAATGCACTTCTGGGCAGAGGGATGGGGGGTGAAGACGATGGCGTTGCCGGACTTCAGGGCAATGATGGATTTATAAATGGTGGTGGAGGTGGGGTTGGTGGAGGGGATGATCCCGGCGATAACGCCCATGGGAACAGCCACTTCAACCATTTTGGCCACCTTGTCATCGTTGAGGACACCCATGGTTTTCATACCCTGGATGCTATCCACCAACTTTTCAGAAGCCAAAATATTCTTGGTCTTCTTGTCTTCCACCTTGCCGAAGCCGGTTTCTTCCACGGCCAGGGCCGCCAATTCTTCGGCCTGGGCCACGGCCTGGACGGCAATGGCTTTCACAATGGTGTCAACCCGCATCTGGTCCAACTGGGCATAGGCCTGCTGGGCTTCCCGGGCGCTCCGGACCAAGGCCCGGGCTTCCTGGATTGACAATAGATCTTTATCTAACATTAGGATTTCTCCTTATCCTGCCCGCATGCAGCAAGAATGGCTTGAATCAGTTCTTTTTTGCGGGCAAATTTGATGTCCTTCCGGCTCAGGCAGATGCCTTCCACCTGGCGGGCGAGATGTCTCAACTTGGAGACTTTCATCTTTTTAATTCCGGTGAGGTCGGGTTGTGCTGCGGCTTCCGATGAACCTTGGACCTTCTGTTCAGGCGGGTCAACCTGTTCAGCTGGGTCATCCCCTTCCCCGGAATGGGTCGGATTCCGGGGGTCGGTGTCGGGTGTGGGAGAAACCAGAATGGTCTCCAGTCCGTCACCGGTGCGGGCAATCACCGTGGTGGAACGCACCTCGCCCAAACGACGGGCAGAGGCAGCTCCGGCTTCCACTGCCGCCTTAACCGAACTCACATCTCCGGTTAAAACGATGGTGACCAGGCCGGCCCCCACGCAGCGGCGGTCCTGGATGGACACGGCAGCCGATTTCACGGCGGCGTCGGCGGCTTCCACAGCCGGCACCAGGCCAAAGGTTTCTATGAGTCCCAGGGCATTCCCGAACATACTAGTACCTCAGCGGATTATCAGCGACCTGGTTCACAGCATCTGCAAAGGCATCGCAGGCGGCCTTGCAGGCTGACTGGCTGCCGGTGAGCAGACCGCCGCCGAAGTTGGTTTCGGAGGGCGGACCGAAAAAGGCCACCATCTCAACGTCGGCAGCCTTCATGGCTGCATCCAGGGCATAGATGGATTCCAGGGGAGGCGCAATGAGGTAAGCCAGAGCTTCTCCTTCGGTGATCCCTGCAGTCTCGGCCAGGTGGGACCCGGTCCGGGATACGCAATGGGCATAGTAGGCAATGGAATCGTCTTCATTGGCGGAATAGAAGCAGGCATCGTTTTCGGCAAACTCAATGGCCGCATCAATGCCGGACTTTACCTCGGCCGGGGTGGGCCCGGAGAGGATACCGATGAATTCACCGGCCAACTTGGTGTTGGCATTGTCTGCCCCGCCGTAGAAGGACTTGGCATAGGCCACTTTGACTTCGGCCTTTTTGGTGGCTTCGTCCAGGGCGGTGTATCCCACGTCGTCGCAATCCATGGTCAGGATGCCGACACTTCTGTGGGCCGGATCCAGGTTGAGTTCCTTGATCATGGCCTCGTTCACATTGGGGATCATCTTCACGGCCAGAACGCTTGCGCGTAGTGCGTCACCTTTCATGATGGTTCTCCTTAAAGTTTCAGATCAATGCCGCTGGCTTTCTGCTTGAGCATTTCAGCGACAATGTCTGCAATGTGCGCCCCGGCTTCAACGGCAGGGGTACCCATCTTGTGGATATTGGACACAACGGTCCGGTTGGATTCAGGCCGGGTGGTGGATGCCTTGTAGGAGGCGTAGCAGCTCAGGGATTCGGCCGTGGCCAGGCCCGGTCTTTCACCCACCAATGCAATGGTGACTTCGGGTTCCAGGATTTCGGAAATACAGTCCATGGAAGGAACCCGGCCGTTGCGGATAAAGAAGGGGGTGCCGGTTTCAATGCCGTGGCCCTTAAGGCCCTGCATCAGGGATTCATAGGTGTCCCGGGCGTTGACTTCAACCGCGGTGGAGGACAGACCATCGATGATGACAATCTGCACCCGGGGCGCCTTTTTGCAATTTTGCCGCAGGATGTCGGCATTTTCTTCATCCAGGATCCGGCCCAGGTCGGGACGGGTGAGGAATTCATCCTTGTCCTGGCAGGCCGAGGAAACTTCCAGAATGCCCCAGTCCTTGATGAACTCCTTGGACACGGAGTTGAATACAGCGTCCTGGGCAGAGGCATGGTCGGCACGGAAACGGAGCATGGTCCGGGTCAGGTAACGGGGACCGGTTCTCCAGATCCCCAGACGGGCCGGGGTGGTTTCCTTGAGCTTGAGATAGGCGGAATCGTTGGATGCGCCGGGAACCAGAAGTTCGGAACGCAGGTCAATGGCACCGAAATCCTCGATCTCGTCGTCGGACACAGGTGCGGCCGCATAGGATGCAGGCGCATCTGCTTCGGTCTTGTCCAGGGAGGACAGGACACCTTCGATAATATGTTTAAGTTGTTCTTCAGAAATCATTTAATCTCTCCCTCTTACTTGATGAAAATGGAGGCGTCGCCAGCCTTGGGGCCCAGACGTCCGTTTTCATAGATGCCCATTTTTTCCAGCCAGATTTCAAATTCCCGGATGGGACGCATGCCCAGGGTTTCCCGGAGGCTGGCGGCTTCATGGTAGCCGGCGCACTGGTAGTTGAGCATGATGTCGTCCCCATGGGGAACACCCATGAAGTAGTTACAACCGGCGGCGGAGAGGAGAACACAGAGGTTTTCAATGTCGTTCTGGTCGGCCTTCATGTGGTTGGTGTAACAGGCGTCAACTCCCATGGGCACACCGGAAAGCTTACCCATGAAATGGTCTTCCAGACCGGCCCGGATCACCTGCTTGGAATCATAGAGGTATTCCGGTCCGATGAAACCGACAACGGTATTTACCAGAAAGGGTTCGTACTTACGGGCAAATCCGTAGCAGCGAGCTTCCAGGGTGAGCTGATCCACATTGTGGTGGGCTTCGGAAGAGAGTTCGGATCCCTGCCCGGTTTCAAAGTAGATGACGTTGGGGCCTTCGGAGGTCCCTTCCTTGAGCATGAGTTCCCGGGCTTCGGCCATGGTGGCCCCGGAAAGACCGAATGCGGTGTTGCCGTCTTCGGTACCGGCAATACTCTGGAAGATCATGTCGCAGGGGGCGCCCCGGCGTACGGCTTCCATCTGGGTATTGACGTGGGCCAGCACACAGGTCTGGGTGGGAATCTGGTGGGTTTCCTTGATCTCATGGAACATCTTGAGAACGTTGGACACGGATTCCACGGAATCGTTCACCGGGTTCAACCCCAGGACTGCGTCGCCGTTGCCGTAGCTCAGGCCTTCCAGCAGGGAGAGGCGGATGCCGTCCAGATCGTCGGTGGTGTGGTTGGGCTGGAGCCGGAAGGCCAGCACGTTTTCTTCACCGATGGTGGTGTTGCAATGGGCGGTGATGCGGATCTTTTTGGCCGCGTAAACCAGGTCCAGGTTGGACATGATCTTGGTCACGGCGGCAATCATTTCCGAAGTCAGACCCCGGGAGGCGCGGCGGATGGCGGCACCGTCGGTGTCGTAGCTGAGCAGCCATTCCCGGAACTCGGCCACGGTGTAGTTTTTGAACTCGGCGTAAATCTTTTCGTTGACCCCGTCCTGGATGATGCGGGTTACCTCGTCATCTTCATAGGCCACGGCCGGGTTGTTTCTCAGTTCACCCAGGGTGATGTTGCTGAGGACTTCCTTGGCTGCCACCATTTCCGTGGTGGTGGCGGCGGCCAGGCCGGCCAGCTTGTCTCCGGACTTCTCTTCATTGGCCTTGGCCATGACCTCATTGAGGCTCTTGAACTGATAGAGAGTGCCGAATAATTTAGTTTTCAGTCTCATGCTAATTCCTCGTTGGTTAATAGTTGAAAAGCAGGGTCTTCACGATGACGGGCACCACCCGGCTCTGGGGCAGTTCACGGCCGATATCGATGTAGTCTCCGTTTTCAACCTTGACTGTATCAATACAGATCACGTCTCTTTGGCACGACAGCCTGGCCCTCAGGGTCTGGCCCAGGGCTTTGGAAAAATCCTTTTCCACCACCACGATCAAGGGCTTTTGGGCAAAACTTTTCGTGCCTTCAATAATATTGTCCGCCAGCAGTTGGAGATCTCTGAAGCTGATGTTGTCCGGGCCTTCAAAGGCCAGGGCCAGCTGCTGGTTTTCCGTTTCAAGTCTGAACCATTCCACCTTGTCGGCGATCATCTGTCCCCAGGCGGCGTAGGGGGTTTGTTCCTCGGCCGGGGAGAGTTTAAGCACGGGGATGTTTTTCAGCGGCAGGGCCTCCTGGGCCACGGAAATGGTGGAGCCGCTGATGTCGGTGGTGTGGGAGCCGGCGCCCACCACGGTGGCCCGGATGGTTTCGCCGGAGCTGAGCAGTTTTTGGGAAGTGCCCAGTTTGGAGGCGGCAATGGCCCGCCCCAGGAAAATCCCCATGTCCCCGTAGGCAAAGGCCTCCGTGTTTACAGGAGTCACAATGCAATCGGCCACGCCCCCGGAAATGGTCACGTAGTCCACCTGGTAATCCCTGCGCAGATCCCGGTCGGTGACCAGCAGGGAAAGATCGGATGAGGCCGGGGAGAGGCCAATGACCTCATCCAACACCCCGGCCATCCGAGAGGTAATCGTTTGGATCTGGGCGGTGGATAGCCGCAGTCCCGGTGCCAGGTCCATGCCCAAACCATGGCCCAGCTGTTTCATCTTGTCCGATACCCAGGCAATGGTGCCTTGGGCATCGGAGAAGGTGATCAACCGGCCGCCGATGTCCAGGCAGGCCGTATCGATGACGTCTCCATTGCGGAAGACGGCGATGTTTGTGGTTCCCCCGCCGATGTCCAGGTTGGCCACCACCGCGCCCCGGGTTTTGGACTCCTGGTGGGCGTTGGCGCCCTTGCCGGCAATGATGCCTTCCAGGGAGGGGCCGGCCGTGGCCACCACGAACTCTCCGGCCAGGCCGGACAGGGTGGAAAGCACCTGGGCCGCATTTTCCTTGCGGGCGGTCTCTCCGGTGATGATCACAGCCCCGGTCTGGACATGGTCCGGGTCCACGCCGGCGGCCTGGTATTCGCCCTGGATGATTTCCCGGACCCTTTCGGCGTCGATGAGTACCGGGGATTTCAGGGGGGTGAAATGGATTTGGCTGCGGAAAATCACTTCCTTGTCCACAATGCTGATGCGGGGGACGGAAACCATGGAGGCGGTGTTCTCAACGGAAATTCGGGAGAAGACCAACTGGGTGGTGGAGGTCCCGATGTCGATGCCGACGCTTAACAC
>JAKSBM010000380.1 GCA_022361135.1 Desulfobacterales bacterium
TCCAGCTCAAGGCCATCTCCCGGGTCACGGTGCGGGCCAACATCGATCGACTGGTGGGCGGGGCCGGTGAAGAAACCATCCTGGCCCGGGTAGGTGAAGGCATTGTCACCACCATCGGATCGGCGGCCAACCACAAGGAAGTGTTGGAAAATCCGGACATGATCTCCAAAACCGTCCTCACCAAGGGACTGGATGCGGGCACGGCCTATGAGATTCTCTCCATCGACATCGCCGATGTGGACGTGGGAAAAAACATTGGAGCGGAATTGGAAACCGACCGGGCCGAAGCGGACAAAAAAATCGCCCAGGCCAAGGCCGAAGAAAAGAGAGCCATGGCCTTTGCCCAGGAACAGGCCATGAAGGCCCGGGTCCAGGAAATGAAGGCCAAGGTGGTGGAAGCCGAAGCCCAGGTTCCCCTGGCCATGGCCGAAGCCTTCCGTTCCGGCAATCTGGGAATCATGGACTATTACAAGATGCAAAACATCAGCGCCGACACCCGCATGCGGGACCAGATCGCCACCCCGTCCACCCCGCCGCCGGAAAGCCCGGACGCCCCCTAATGGAAAGGTAAACCAATGGACTTCAACGACATTGTCTATATCTTTCTACTACTGGCCTTCCTCTTCGTTTCCACCCTGATCAAGGGCATCAAAGCCCTGTTGGGACGGAAAAGGAAGAAGGGGAAGGCCAGGGGACTCTTCCACCGCCTCCAAACCCTCCTGGAACAATGGGAAGCCCAGGCCGTGGCCCAAAAAGAAGAAAAGGGGCCAGAGGAAATGTCCGATTTCTGGGAGGAGTTGGCCGAAAATGAAACCGGCCCTGTGGAAGATCCACAGGGCCCTGAAAAAGAAGATCCCTTTGATTGGTTTGAGGGGGATGAACCCATTGGGGAGATGGCCGAGGCCTCGGCCCCCATGCCGGCCCATCCAGCGGAATCGAGGACCGACACCACACCCGTGAAAAAACCGGAACCGGAACCGGCGCAGCCCCAGGCAGCCCCGAAACCGGTCCGGCACGGTTCAGGACAATCCCTGCAAAGCGCCCTGGTCTGGTCCGAAATCCTCGGCCCCCCCGTTGCCCTGCGCCGGGAGATCTCCGGGGGCAAAGGGGAGTGATTCCCCGTCCATGTAAGCGGTGAAAATCCTTTCGTGGGAGATGTATTTCTCCCGGTCCCCATCGGTGAGGTAGAGGCGGACGGCATTGATCCGACGCAGGATTTCCTGCTCCGCCCGCCGACGCATGCCTTTTTTGGCCGCCAGGATCTTCTGCTTCAACCCGGGGGTCCGGCCCGAGGCATAGTATTTTTCCCGCTTGTACTGGATGCGCATGGCAATGAGTTCCTCACGCTGGGCATTGTGATCCTCGTCCAGGTAGAGGACCTCGGGCATGAGATCGGCAAAATGGGTCACGGCAATGACATCCTTTTTCCTTTCCCAATATCCCATGAGGAACTCCGGCTCCAGGTCCTTGTAATTCTGCAGGGGCATGTACATGCGCCGCAGGTAGAGCAGAACCTTTTCCGTCTTCTTCCGATGGCCCCCGATGATGACGGAGCCCCCCACCTCATCCTTCCTCACCCCCTTGGTCCAGGGGGCGCCGGTGATGCCGAAATCAAAGCAAAGGGGAATCCGCAACAGGGCGGAAAGGGTGTTCAACGCCAGGGCATAGCCGGCCGAGGGTCCACCCACGTTGTAGGAGGCCGAGAGGAGCTGGTGGTGGAGGGAATACTGCTTGAGGAAATCCCCGAACAACCAGGGGATGCTGATATCCGGTGCCAGCTCCTGGATATAATTCTTCACCATGGTCAGGGCTTCCTGGGCCGATTGCCGGGTCATCTGAACGGCCATGTCCAATTGGGCCGCGGCACTGGCCGATGAAGAAACCGCCCCGGTGACGATGATGGGGCTTTCCCAGACCCGGCCGGTGAGGCTGGTGGCAATGGGTAAGAGCATGCCGGTGACGTCGTTGGCCCCCACCCCGATGATGAAGCCCACCTGGGGCTCCTTACTCAATTCGGTTTCCAAAAATTCATTGAGCTGGGTGGATCCCTTGCGCACCGGACTCTGGGAAATTTCCCGGCGGGCGGAATCCAGATGGGTTTCCACCAGGGGATAATCGGATTCATGGTCGATGTCGGCCACCATGTCCAGGATCTGATCGTAGTGCTCGGCAAAATTATTAAGGTCGTTCTTGATGTTGGATTTCAACAGGGGCGGGGCCTTGACCGCGTCCAACATGCCCAGGATGGTTTTGAAATTCAGCTTCACAAATTCCTGCTTTTCCGTGCGGGTGGACTCCTTGAGCCGCCGCAATTCCATCAAGACCTTGTATTCCGTGGAGCAGAGGGCAATGGCCTTTTCCGTGAAGTAGGTATAATCGGCCGGGGTGTTGCAGATGCCCTGGGCGGTTTCAATGATTTTCTCCACGGCCACCTCCCGGCGGTGGGAAACATCCTCGAACTGCTTTTTAATGATGTCCAGAATATCCTTCTGCCGCATGTGCCCGGTGATCTCCAGGGTTTTAAGCCGCTTGGACCGAATCAGGGCCGGGTCCAGGATATCCAGTCGATTGGTGGTGAGTACGGTGAACACCTTATTCAAAGGCACCTCACCATCGATGATGTTCAAAAACTTATTGGTGAGCACGTCCGAGGGTTGACCGCCGGTGCCCGATCGCTTGGGGGCCAGGGCATCGCCTTCGTCAAAGAAGATCACGGCCGGGGCAATCATCTTGGCAATGTCGTAGACCTTTTCCAAATTGGCCACGGTACCGTGGACCGGACTCACCGGATCCTGGAGGGCCGAGGGAGAGGTGGCAATGTCGTGGACCTTGGTGTTGGAGGAGAGCCAGGTGCGGACCAGATAGGTTTTACCCGACCCCGGAGGACCGGTGAGGACCACCCCCTTGTCTTCGCTGACCCCGTAATTGAAACAATTGTTGGCCATTTCCGAAAACTTGTCCTTGATGTCCCCCACATAGGCATCCCAGCCCACGCTGCGATCCATGCGGTCCACCACCTTGTTGTAAAGTTCGCCGTAAACATTTTTGGCCACCAGCTGGAAGGCATTGCGCACCAGGATGCTGTTGTCCAGAAACTCCACCAGAAAATCCCCCCGGATGTTGATGATGGATTCAATGAGTTTCCGTACATAGGCCGGACTCACCTTGAGGCTGCGCTCCCGGAAGACCTCGTAGATCTTTTCCGCCGCCCCGTCCAATACATGGGAGTCGTGTTCATAACCCGTGGGGATCTGGTGCCGGCGGATCTCCAGGAAAATGATCTTTTTCAAATTCTCCTTGTTCATCCAAAACTTGGAGATGTCGATGATGGCCCCCTTTTCCACAAAACGGCGGTAGATGGCCGAATCAAACCGGTGGGTCTGGTCGCTGGTGGCGATGAGGAAACAATCCCTGCGGCCGTCAATGATCTCGTCCATGATGATGTTGGAGGTGTCAATGAGGGTGCGCTGCTGCTTTTCCCCGCCTCCGCCGTGGCTGGAATCACTCTTTCCAAATGCGGAATGGGCTTCTTCTATGTGGCGGATGGTGGTGACCTTGGGGGCCCCCATGGCCCGCTTTAAATAGTTGCCCGGCTCCCCGGACAGGGCGGTCTGATAATCGTTGGGGGTGATGATGCCCGCATCCACGATCATGCCCCGCTCCTCAAAATGGGTAAGGTTTTCCATGATCCGTTTTTTAAAGATATTTCGCACCAGGGGAACCAGGGCCAGACGCCGGTAAAATGCCTGTTTTTTCTTGGTGGCGATCTCCAGGGCGAATTCCGGGTCCACATCCTCCAGGCTGGCAAAGAGGCTGTGCCGGGCCAGGA
>JAKSBM010000887.1 GCA_022361135.1 Desulfobacterales bacterium
ACTTGCATGTGTTAAGCACGCCGCCAGCGTTCATTCTGAGCCAGGATCAAACTCTCCAGTTAAATCCTTACTAAAACTTTAAGGTCTTTTAAGACCCGCTTCAAAACTATCACTGACCAATTTTCAAAGATCAAAAACTTGACTCGTTGGCCGAGGTCGTTACCCCGAAACAACTCACTCAGAATAGATGAAGTTCGATTCAATGTCAAACACTTTTTTCATTTTTTCTGAATTTTATTTTAGAACCAGGCCAGAGGGGAGTTTTTCACCGAATTGAATACTCTTTTCGGCAATCCGCATTTGTCCCTTTTCAGTGACCTTCCGGATCCACTCTTCCTTGGCGCGGGTCTGTTCATACCATAATAAAACACGTTCCCGCAAGCCCCCATCCAAATCCCGGGTTCTATCACCGGTTTTCTGGGCCAAATCGGAAACCAATTGCTGGGTAGGCGGATTATTCTTCCATTTCTTTTTCAGCAATTGCCCTATCCAGCGCTCCACTTCTGCAGGCATGACCACCCGGTCCACTGAACCATAGAGCAATTCCCTGGCCCCCAACCGTCCCAGAACCCAAAAGAGCCGTTCATGGGGATTACCAACCAACAGACGGGGCAGTACGGATTTGGCCAATGCCACCTTATCCTTTACAAGGAGGCGCTCCATGTTGGCTGCTGCCATCCAAAGTTCAATCCACTCCTGGGGAGGAAGGCCGGCTGTTCCTTTTTTTTCTTTTACCAGCTGTGCAGAAACATCCTGGAAAAACTGACGCTGCTGTCCGGCCTTAAGCCCACCGGCGATGCGGCGCAGAAAAATCCACCATTCCAGACGATTTTGTTTCTCCCTGGGGAATTTCAAACCGGTTAAATAAATTTTCCATAATTTCCGGGCACGCTCTTCATCAAAGGCATCCCCAAATCCGGGCCGCATGCAAAAGCCGGCCAGATTCAGCCAGCGGAACTCATGTGCAGCGGACAATCCCCTTGCGTCTCCTTCAACGGCCAGGAGGGTATCTGCAATGCGGCGCAGAAACCCCAAGGGCCAATTGCCCTTGCGTTGATCAACGATTCTTTCAATCTGCTTGGTGATGCCCTTAAGCAACGACGGGTCATTATTCCCTCCGTCAAAGGCAAGTTGCACCGCCTTACAGGTTTCCTCGATGAGGGTATCATCATAAACTTCGGTTTCGGCGGCACCGACCGGGCTTTCCTGGGATGTCG
>JAKSBM010000030.1 GCA_022361135.1 Desulfobacterales bacterium
TTCCAGGGGGAGGGCCCCCTGCGGAAACGGGAACTCACGGCAGCGGCGGTGCTGAGATCCTATAAAAAAACCATGGATCCCCAACGGTCCGCATATGCCGGGGGCTACGAAGGGATTTTCATTGAGGCCCTGGACCGGTATACGGTGCGTTTCACCGTGGATCCGCCCCAGTCCCCCCTCCTCTTCCTGCCCAAGGTGGCCGACTATGCCGGGGGCTTCATCGTGGCGGAATTCCAGGATCCCAGGGAGCCGGAATCCCCTCGGTTATCGGGTACGGGCCCCTTCCAGATCCTGGGCCGGTTTTCCGACCGTTTTGCCCTCAAGGCCCACCCGGAATATTTCCGGGGTAAACCCAGCCTGGACGGCATTGAAATCTTTTTTCTACCCGAAAGGGAACAGCGGCTGCCCGCCTTTGACAGCTACCTGGACCTCATGGCCGGGGAATCCAACGAAAACTGGGTCAGCCAGGTGGTATCCCGGCCCCATGCCCGCATCAATATCCTGGGGGTCCAGGAAACCGCCACCCTCCATTTCAATACCCAGAAGCCCCCCTTTTCCGACATCCGGGTCCGTCAAGCCGTGGCCTATGCCCTGGATCGCAAGGGTTTCATCCAACCCTTTGGGGACTCCATGGCCCAACCCATCTATTCCCCGGTGCCGCCCTACATGCCCGGGGGGCTGGCCCGGGCCGACGTGGAATCCATGGGGCTGGATTACCCAACCAATTTGAAAAAGGCCCGGGAGCTGTTGGCCCAGGCGGGATATCCCCATGGATTCCGCATCACCACCGTGGCCTCGGAACTGGCCCAATACTATAAAAATGCCAGAACCCTGGAAAAACAACTGGCCCGCATCGGCATCCAATTGGACCTGGTCCTGGCCAGCCATGCCCGCATGCACCGGCTCATCCGCAGCCAGGATTATCCCCTGGTGCTCTACGAAGCCTTTCGCCCCAACACCGACGAAATCCTGAGCCGATTTTTCCATTCCGAATCCTCGGTGATCACGGGCCGGGCCCCGGCCACCAATTTTTCCCACTACAACGGCATTGACGATATCATTGAAAAGGCCCGTGGTGAGCGCATCACCCTGAACCAGATCAAACTTTGGGAGTATGCCCAGATCAAACTATTGGAGGACATGGTGGTCTACCCCCTCCACTTCCGGCAACAGGCCTTTGCCCGCAAGGATTACCTGGACCTGGGCCACCCGGTGGTGGCGGCCATGGCCCTCTACCCCCAAATCACGGAAAAGACCCGGCTCACCCTGCCCCGTCCGACCCGGGAAGGTGCCCCATGAGAATTTTCCACAAAATCCTGGCCATCACCCTGCCCATGGCCCTGATCTCTTTGTTCACCGGGGCCTGGCTCACCTATACCCTGTCCGAACAGGCCATCCGCTCCATGGCCGATCGCTGGTTGGGCACCCGGTTGGAAGAGGCCATGGACCTGGTCCAGAAGCACGAAGCATTCCTCCGCCTATACGGCATCACCAATATCAAAGCTGGAACCCAAAAGGCCCAATACGATGCCCTGCGGGAACTCAAGGCCATTCGCATCGGCGAGGCCGGATATATCTTTGTCCTGGATACGGCGGGCCGCCTGGTCTACCATCCCCATCTGCCCCGGGCCGAAGCCGACGCCCAAGCCCCCCCGCCCACCTTCATGGAGTTGCCCCAGCTCATCACCCCGGGCACCGGGGCCGTGACCTACAAATGGCAGGGGAACAAACACCTGGCCATGTCCGGCTTTTTCACCCCCTGGAACTGGGTGGTGGTGGCCACGGACCCCCTGAACGAAATCTACGGGTCCATGAACCATGCCAAACGCTACCTCTTCATCCTGGCCCTGCTCTCCTCGGGCGGGATTTCCCTGCTCATTATCCTGCTCACCCGGCGGTTGGTGGCCCCCCTGCAGCTGTTGGCCGATGGGGCACGAAAGGTGGGCAAGGGGGACCTGGACGTGAACATTCCCGTGCGGAGCAGCGATGAAATCGGCCGATTGTCCACGGCCTTCAACACCATGTCCCGGGACCTGAAGCAGAGTCTATCCGCCCTGCGGCGCAGTGAAAAACATTTCCGGGCGGTGACGGAAAATTCCTCGGACCTCATTGCCGTCCTGGACGGGGCCGGCCGCATCCGCTACACCTCGCCTTCGGTGACCCGGCTCCTGGGATACAAGGCCGAAAACCTCAAGGACCAGCCCTTTTCCCACCTCATGGACGATCCCTCCAACCGGGAGTTTGACCATTTCATTTTCAGGGTGGCCCGGGCCCGGTCCGACGAGGTGGCCTACCAGGAATTTGTCTTCCTCAACCGCCAGGGACAGGCCCGGATCTTTGAAATCTCGGCCCGGAACCTCATTGACAAACCCAAGGTGGGGGGCATTGTGGTCAACTCCAGGGACATGACCACGAGAAAGAAAATTGAAACCGAACTCAAGACCTCGGAACTCCAACTCCACCGCCTCAGCGCCAAGCTCATCTCCGCCCAGGAGGACGAACGGAAACGCCTTTCCGTGGAACTCCACGACGAGGTGGGCCAATCCCTCACCGTGATGAAACTCAAGGTCATCCTCATGGAGGAGGGGCTGGACCCCGAAGACAGCCAGGGCCGAAAGGAATGCGAAGACATGGTGGCCTACATCGACCAGGTCATTGAGAATGTCCGCCGCCTCTGCCGGGACCTGGCTCCGCCGGCCATCGAGGACCTGGGGCTGCCCGCCGCCCTCATGTGGCTCATGGACACCCTGAAGCAACACTACACCCTCACCGTGGACATGGACATTGAAGGGGTGGATCAGCGGCTGGACCTGGACAATCAGATCCTGGTCTACCGCATCTTCCAGGAGGCCTTGAACAACGCAGTCAAGCATGCCAAGGCCACGGAGCTCTCCCTCCAGGGAATCATCATGGAGGACCGGCTCTTCTTTTCCATCATGGACAACGGCCAGGGATTCAACCTGGACGATATCCAGGCCAACCGGCCGGAAAACAAGGGGCTGGGCCTGCCCTCCATGCGGGAACGGGCCCGGATGCTGGGGGGAAATTTTGTATTGAAAAGCCAACCCGGCCAGGGGACCATATTGCAATTTAGCCTCCCCCTTGGTAAAAAGGAGGGTCATGACGACCTATCGCATCATATTGGCCGATGACCACAGCCTGCTCCGCCACGGCATCCGACAAATCCTTGAGAAAAAAGAGGAGCTGGCGGTGGTGGGCGAAGCCTCGGACGGGCTGGAGCTGCTGCGTCTGCTGGCCAAAACAGAGACCCCGGACCTCATCCTACTGGACATTGCCATGCCCAATTTAAGGGGCATTGAGGCGGCCATTGAAATCAAAATGGTCTATCCCACGGTGAAGATCCTCATCCTTTCTATGCACAAAAGCCTCCAATACCTTCACCATGCCCTGTCCGCCGGGGTGGACGGCTATCTGCTCAAGGAGGATGCCCCCCGGGAACTCCATTCCGCCATCGAGGCCATCCGCCGGGGGGATACCTATATCTCCCCCTTGATCCAGAAGGAGTTGGCCAACGACATTGCCCAGTCCTACAAGACCGGCCGCAAGGGCGACGGATTTGAGCCCCTCACCGTGCGGGAGCGCGAGGTCCTCAAACTCATTGCCGAGGAAAAATCCAACCAGGAGATCGCCGATCTCCTCCACATTTCCCTGACCACTGTGAAACATCACCGGGCCGCCATCAAAAAAAAGCTGGATATCCGCAAGACCGCCGGCCTGGTAAAATACGCCATCCGCAAGGGATACACCACCGCATAACCCCATCCAGTCCCTCCCTTCCACGTTCTGTGGAACATCCGCCATGGTCACAAGTGACCATATGAATTTCATCCCTTGTGACCAGCTACATCCCATCCCTTGGGAGAATTTACGGATAGATAATCAAATGATAATGTACCCACAATCCATGGTAGGAATTCCGGCAAGGCTTGGATGTTTTGCCGGTGAAGTATGAACACAACAGATGATTGTGCGGACATTTCATTGCGAAATCCCATTTCCAATGGGGGTGTCCCAGAATCCCAACAGGAGGTAGCAGTATGAAAAAACGTTTAATTGTGACTATGCTGATCGCAGGCCTTTTCCTTTGCGGGCAGGCCCTTGCCGCCGACCGTATCTTCTTCGGCATTGCCACCGGTGGCACCGGTGGAACCTACTACCCGCTGGGCGGAATGCTGGCCCAGATGATCTCCAACAAAGTTGTTATCGACGGTAAAAAACTCTCCGCCACAGCAGAAACCGGCAA
>JAKSBM010000262.1 GCA_022361135.1 Desulfobacterales bacterium
AAATGGCCCGGGCCATTAAAAAGACCGCCGAAATCACCGCCCAAGACGATGGACTGGGCTGTGCCAAGCTCTGCGTTTTTTCCAACATTCCCCAGGACATGCCCTTCATGGCCGGCGCCTACCTGGGTGTGGGCGTTGCCGATGCCGTCATCAATGTGGGAGTCTCCGGCCCTGGCGTGGTCAAACGGGCCGTGGAACGGAGCCTTGAAGAAAAGAAAATGGGCCTGGGCGAAGTGGCCGAGGTCATCAAAAAAACCGCTTGTAAGGTCACCCGCATCGGCGAACTCATCGGACGGGAAGTGGCCCAGACCCTGGGAATCCGCTTCGGCATCGTCGACCTGTCCCTGGCCCCCACCCCCACGGTGGGAGACAGCATTGGTGAAATTTTCCAGGCCCTGGGACTTTCCCACATCGGAGTTCCCGGCTCCACTGCGGCCCTGGCCATGCTCAACGATGCCGTGAAAAAGGGTGGGGCCTTTGCCTCCTCCCATGTGGGGGGACTTTCCGGCGCCTTCATCCCCGTGAGTGAAGACCTCAACATTGCCCAGGCCGCCCACGAAGGCTACCTGAGCATTGAAAAACTGGAAGCCATGACCTGTGTCTGCTCCGTGGGGCTGGACATGGTCCCGGTTCCCGGCGACATCTCCGAAGACTGCCTGGCCGGCATCATTGCCGACGAAATGGCCATCGGCATGATCAATGCCAAGACCACGGCCACCCGAATCATCCCCGTCCCCGGCAAACAGGCCGGTGACAAGGTACATTTTGGCGGCCTCCTGGGCGAAGCCAAAATCATGGAGGTCCCCCACCTCAAAGGAACCAATAAATTTGTGGGATACGGCGGACAAATCCCCGCCCCCATCCACAGCCTTAAGAATTAACCCCACTACTGCAACCGGGATCCCCTCCCGGTTGCAGCGCAACCTTCTTCATACCCGAGCATCCCATGTCTACCAAATCCGAGCCTGCAGCCTCCAGTGACTCTGCAGTGAATTACAAAATTATCTTCGTCCTCACCCTGGTTCATTTTACCGGGGATTTTTATTCTTCCTTCTTCTCTCCCCTGCTGCCTGCATTTGTGGACAAATTGGGACTCACCCTGGCCCAAGTGGGATTCATCACCGGCATGGTCAGGTTCCTTTCCTTTATCATCCAACCGGCCGTGGGCTACATGGCCGACCGATACGAAAGCCGCTGGTTCCCCCTCACCGGTCTTTTACTGACATTTTTTGTCATCCCCTTTTCCGGCATTGCCCCCAATTATTGGATCCTCATGCTCATCCTCTGTGTAGGCTCCATTGGCTCGTCCATGTTCCACCCCTCGGTGACGGGCATGATCCCGCTTTATTCGGGCAACCGCACCGGGCTATGCCTGTCCATATTCAACACCGGCGGCACCTTTTCCTTTGCCATAGGCCCAGTTTTCATCACCTGGTTCGTGGGAATGTACGGCCTGTCCAACATGCCCATCACCGCGGTCATTGGCCTGGTGGCCTTTGTCGTTTGCCTGAAGTACCTGCCCAAACCCGTGTCCGAAAATATGTCAAAGCATGGCTTCATCGGCTCCCTGAAGGAAAACATGGGCTCGGTCTATAAAAGCATCATCCTCATCTGGCTGGTCATGGTCCTCCGTGCCGTGGCCGGTCAGGCCTATATGACCTACATGCCCATCCACCTCACCGACCATGGACACAGCCTTTCGTCCCTGGGATTCATCGTTGCCATTTTCACCCTGGCCGGCACCCTTTCCGGACTGCTTTGCGGCTACCTGGCCGACCGCATTGGCTATAAAAAGGTATTTCTCCTTTCCCATGTTTTCATGGCGCCGGCCCTGTTGTTCTACCTTTATTTCACCGGCCCCCTGGTTTATCTCTCCGCCTTTGTGGCTGGATTTTTCATCCTGGCCCCCATGCCCCTGGGCGTTGGTCTGGCACAGAAGCTGGTTCCCAAATCCCGGGCCATGGTTTCCAGCTTGATGATGGGATTTGCCTATGGATTGGGTGGAGCCATCTCCCCCCTGGTGGGGAAACTCTGCGACATTTACGGCATAGAACAGGTCATGCACTACGCCGCATTGGTTCCCCTGGTGAGCCTGATCTTCATCATGAAATTCCCCGAACCCGATTAGCAGGCGGTACCCCAAATCCTGAAACCAACCATTGCCTTCTGCAACAAAAGGGGGGATAGTATGGGGCCATGTGCCGGGTACTCCTCATACAGCCCCCCATCCGGGACTTTTACCTGACCCGGAAGCGGACCCTGCCCCTGGGGCTGGCCGGCATGGCAGCGTCATTGGAAGAAAAGGGATTTGAGGTCCATATCCTGGATGCCCTGGCCACATCCAAATCCAAACCCCTGGACCTGCCCGGAGAGCTATTCCACCTCCTCCCCTTTTACGGGAGAAAGGACATCAGCCGCTTTTCCCTTTTCCACGGATTTCGGCACTTTGGCTACAGCTTCGAACACATCGGCGTCCAGGCCAAAAAGCTCAATCCCAGGGTGGTGGGAATTTCATCCCTTTTCACCGCCTATGGGAATGAGGCCATGGAAACGGCCCGGGCCGTTAAAAAATTCTGCCCCGGGGTTCCCATTGTCATGGGAGGCCACCACCCCACCCACTTTCCAAGGGAAGTTCTGGGGGAAGACGCGGTTGATTACGTCCTCAGGGGAGAAGGTGAAGAATCCTTTCCCCAATTGGTGAAGGCCCTGGTCCAGGGAAAAACGAACCTGGGCGAGATCCCCGGCATTGCCCATGTATCCCCCCGGGGAATGGTCATTACCCCGCCCCATTGGATCAAGGACTTGGATGAACTGCCCCTGCCCCGCCCCAAGGCATCCACCCATTACCGGCGCCGGGGCCATGAAACCATCACCCTGGTCTCTTCCCGGGGGTGCCCCATGCCCTGCTCCTATTGTGCCGTTTCTTCCACCTCCGACCATGGGCCCTATCGGAAACGGAACCTGAACCACGTCCTCAATGAGCTGAAAACCCAGGCCGACTTCCATCACAATAAAGGTCAACGGGTGGGATTCATCGACTTTGAAGATGAAAACCTCACCCTGGATAAAAACTGGTGCCTGGACCTGCTCCAGGGAATCCGGGAACTGTTTACCCACGACCCCGTAGAGTTGCGGGCCATGAACGGCCTATTTCCTCCCTCCCTGGATTTTGAAATCTTGAATGCCATGGAAACATCCGGCTTCAAGACACTGAACCTTTCTTTGGGCTCCGCCGATGAAAGACAGCTTAGGGCTTTCAACCGCCCCGATGTGCGAAAAGCCCATGATCGGGTCCTTGGAATGGCCCGGAAACTGGGCATGGATGCGGTGTCATACCTCATTGCAGCGGCCCCCGATCAAAGGCCGGAATCCAGTGTGGCAGACCTCATTTACCTGGCCCAACGGCCCACCATAGTCGGGCTCTCCATTTTCTATCCCGCCCCGGGAAGCCGGGACTGGAACCATTGCGCAGACCGGAACCTTCTACCCTCCGACTTCGGTCTCACCCGGGGGAGCACCCTGCCCATTGAAGACAGCACCAGCCGAATCCAGGCCAGCACCCTCCTGCGCCTGGCCCGGATCCTTAACTTTATGAAATGGAAGATCGACCAGGGAGACTGGGATTCCTCCCCAAAAAGCAAATTTGATGCACAACAGGATCCCCGCACAAAGATCAGCAATGACCTCCTCCACCATTTCCTGGAAACCGGAGAAATCCAAGGCATGGATCACGGGGGCCGGGTTTACCGACACACCATTGACCCGACACTGACACGACATTTCATCTCACAACTGGACCAAATCCAAATCATGGGCACAAAAAAAGGGCCGAAAACCCTGGAAGAATTCAGGATTTCCGACCCTTTTGGATCTAAAAATATTGGGCAGGATTAGAGGGCGTAGGGCGTCAGGCTTTCGTACCCATCCTCGGTGACCAGGAGGGTCTGCTCAAACTGGGCGGATAGGCTGCCGTCATTGGTCACGGCGGTCCATTGATCCTCCAAAATATGAAGGTGACGTTTGCCCAGATTGATCATGGGTTCGATGGTAAAAACCATCCCCGGCACCAGGGCCAACCCCTTTCCGGGTTTGCCAAAGTGAAGGACCTGGGGCTGTTCGTGGAAATCAATGCCCACCCCATGGCCCACAAATTCCCGGACCACGGAGCACCCCTGGCCTTCGGCATAGGTCTGGATGGCATGGCCGATATCTCCCAGGGTGGTCCCCGGAGCAACCACTTCCATGCCCCGTTTCAGGGATTCCGCAGCCACGGAGACTATTTTCTCGCCCTGGGGGGAAGGGCGGCCCACAAAAAAGGTTTTATTGGCGTCGGCATAATACCCGTCCAGGATGGGGGTGATGTCCACGTTGACAATGTCCCCGTCCTTCAGTACCCGGTCCGAGGGAATACCGTGGCAGATCACCTCATTGATAGAGGTACAGACACTTTTGGGAAATCCCCGGTAGTTCAAGGGAGCCGGCACGGCACCGGCCTTGACATGTTCTTCGTGGACCAGGGAATTGATGTCGTCCGTGGTGATACCGGGCCGAATCATGGCTTCCACCTTGTCCATGATGGAAAGGAGAAGCTCGCCGGATTTCCGGATCCCTTCGATCTGTTCCGGGGTTTTGATATTCACGTCATACCGCTGTTTATATTCCTGGGAAATGGGAATCTCCAGCTTTTTGTTCCGGCAGCAATTCTTATATTTTTTTCCACTGCCGCAGGGGCAGGCTTCATTCCTGCCGATCTTCATGGATTTTTTCTTCATTTATTCATCAACTCCAAGGGGTACTCCCCACAAAGAATGGGGATAGGCATTTTCGATCCGAATCTTCAGCAGGTCACCGATCTGGGCGGTGTCAGAGGGAAAATGGACAATGGTATTGGATTCACTTCTACCGCTCATCTGTTTCATATTTGCATGGGTTTTGTCAAAGCCTTCACGCAATTTAGCACTTTCCCCCACCACAAGGACCTCAACCACACGACCGACTTTGGCCTTGTGCTTGGCTTCGGTGATCTCCTCCTGGCGCTTGAGCAATAGGTTGAGGCGACGCATTTTCTCTTCTTCGTCCACCTGGTCCGGAAATTTGGATGCCGGTGCCGAAGAGCGGTCGGAATAGGCAAAGGCAAAGATGGAATCATACTCCACCGCTTCAAGCAGGGAAAGGGTCTGCTCGAAATCCTCCTGGGTTTCCGAGGGAAAACCCACGATGATATCCGTGGACAGTGCAATGTCCGGGCAGGCTTCCTTCAGGCGGGCAATGCGATCCAGGTAAATTTCCCGGGTATACTTCCGGTTCATCTTTTTCAGGATTCGATCGGAGCCCGACTGGATGGGAAGATGGAGGTGATTGCACACCTTGTCCACATCCCGGATGGCATGGATGAGATCCTGGGACAGATCCTTGGGATGGGAGGTGGCAAATCGAACCCGGCGGATACCCTCCACCCGGCTCACCTTTTCCAGGAGCATGGGGAAGGTAATGCCCTCTTCCTTTTCACCGTAAGAATTCACATTCTGCCCCAGCAGAGTAATCTCCCGGACCCCTTTTTTCGCCAGCAGGTTCACCTCTTCCACAACGTGGTCGTGGTGGCGGCTGCGTTCCCGTCCCCGGGTATGGGGAACC
>JAKSBM010000444.1 GCA_022361135.1 Desulfobacterales bacterium
AAAGGCGGTTTTTTTCATGGAGCAGAACATGGCCGAACCCCTCACCGTGGCCCGCATCGCCGACCACGTCCATGTCAGCTCCCGCCAGATCGAACGATTATTTAAAATCCATTTGGAGATGCCGCCTTTGGCCTATTTCCGTCACATCCGTCTGGTCTTCGGTAAATGGCTGCTCAGTTCCTCTTCCAAATCGGTGACGGAGATTGCATACGATTGCGGATTTTCCGATGCCTCCCATTTCAGCCGTTGGTTCAAGCAGGAGTTTTCCATCACCCCCATTGCCCTGCGGCGGAATCTGGAGATGGGGACTCCCGAATAACAATGGGGCTGTTTTTTGCCGGACTGTGCGGCTGGGATAAAAATGGCCTGGGTGTCCGCGTCCATGGCGGGCATCGCACATGGAGCCGGCGATGGGGAACAGACTCCCCTGAATCATCGTAAAGTGAATGGCTGGGGCATGATTTTTTTTATGTCCATGGGGCGGTGGCGTTTAATTTTTATATCCGCGTTGTTGTAAAAATGGAGGCAAAAGTCGGTTTCGGGTGTCATGGGTTACTTTGGGGAATGAAATCGATTTCGCAGGGACGAATTCTTGACAATGGGAGACGAATCCCGATAATCGGTCTGATTTAAACCCATTGAATCCAAAGAAGAAGGACGCGTTCATGGAAAAAATTAAGTTGAAAATGCAGATGATGATTATGGTATTGATCCTGGCCCTATCCCTGGGAAACGGCTTTGCAGCCACTTGCAAGGCCACTTACGGGGATTCCGACTCGGTGTTTCGCCTGGCCACGGGCAGCCCGGGGGAGCTGGGACTGCTCAAGGAATTGGCCCGGGTTTTCAATGCTGAGAACGGCAGCACCATGTGCTGGGTCAAGGCCGGATCGGGAAAGAGTTTGAAACTCCTCAAGGCCAAGGAAGTGGATGCGATCATGGTCCATGCTCCGGCGGCTGAAAAACAGGCCGTGGCAGAGGGCTGGGCCATCCAGAGATCCCTCATCGGTTCCAATGAATTCTATATTGTGGGCCCCAAGTCGGACCCCGCCGGTATTGGGGAGGCCAAAACCGCAGCCCAGGCCTATGCTGCCATCGCCCGTGCCCAGGCCAAATTCCTTTCCCGGGGAGACAATTCCGGCACCCATAAAAAGGAGAAGGCTATCTGGAGCAAGGCCGGTGTGAACCCCGAGGGGAGCTGGTACATCACCACAAAGGATTTCATGATGGCCACATTGAAACGGGCCAATGCCGTCAAGGGGTATTTCATGACCGATTCCTCCACCTGGGTGGCCGGGAAAAAAGATCTGGATAATTTAACGGTTCTGTTCCGGGGGGATCCCTTCCTCATCAACACCTACCACGGCCTTTGCCAGCCCAAAGGGGCGACTCCGGGCCAGGGTCTTGCCCAGGCCTTCATTGAGTTCCTGGGATCGGAAAAGGGGCAGGAATTGATCCGGGATTATGGAAAGACCGCCCATGGGGAGGCCATGTACAATGATGCGGAATATGCATCCCAATACGATCACTAGAATGGAAAGTCCCATTGTTGGATATGCCCATGGGCATTGAAACTGTAATTTTCTGAAAAGGACGGGCCCGGCGGGAAACTGCCGGGCCCGTTTTGATTGGGGGCTGGGGTTAAAAGGTGATAATCTGGTATCCCTGTTCAATGAAATCGGCCATGGCCGGATGGCCGGACATGTCACCCACGAGGGGGATGCCTTCTTCCTGGATGACGGCATCGGATTCCATCCGGATGGCGCAGGCTTTGCAAGCGCCGTGGAAGAGTTCCTTTTCTTTGGCGTTTTGATAAAGGCCGTTCATGAAGGCCTGGGGTTTTCGCATTTCCTCCACCAGGGTGACGGCTTCTCCCTCCAGGATGATGAGACCCTTTTTCCCCTTTTCGTTGAGATCCAGGGCATTGAGAAGGACGTGGACAAAGCACATGGGATCCCCCCTGAAAGCAAAGAGGACCACGGGTTGGTTTTTCATTGTTGTCTCTCCCTATTTCTGGTTTTGGAACATGGTGGCCGGAATGCGGGCTGCCACCACGGTGCCGGTGGCGCAGATTTTTCCTTCGGCCAGGAGTTTGGCCTCAACCGTCACCCGCCGCTCTCCCACCTCCTGGATGATGCCCCGGATTTCAAGGGGGGGCCCCAGGGGGGTGGGAGCCAGGTAGTTGACCTTGAGGGATGCGGTGACAAACCGGAGGTCTTCC
>JAKSBM010000207.1 GCA_022361135.1 Desulfobacterales bacterium
TATTCAAACAGGGTGAAAGGAAATAGAGCAGGTTACGTGCCAATGAAGCACACAGGACACAACTGTCTAAAATAACAGATAATTTGGAAATAGGATATTTATTGAGTCAAAGGGACTGTCTAATTTTTAGACAGCAGGGAAGGATGGGTGATTAATTATTAATCGTCTGGATGACCCGGAGGGTTTGGGATTGGTCCAGCCCTTTTAGGGTGGCGGTGAACCGTTTTTCCACCTGGATATGGGACCGGGTGTGGGAATAAACGGAATCCGAGACAATGATCTCACCGGGGCCGGCCTCGGCCTGGATCCGGCTGGTCTGATTGACGGCAGCCCCCACAATCCCGTATTTGGCCCGGGCCTTGGAGCCGATATTCCCCACAATGACGGGGCCGGAATTGATGCCGATGCCCATGTCCAGGCCGGGAAGGTTCTCTTCTCCGATTTCCCGGTTAAAGGCGATCATCCGCTCCTGCATCTGGCTGGCACATTGAACGGCGGTGAGTGCGGCGTCCTCGGTTTGGCCCGACATGGGATCAAAAAAGGCCAAAACCCCATCCCCGTAGAAATCCACAATAATGCCCCTGTGCTCCTGGATGACCTGGATCATGGCTGAAAAATACTGGTTCAACACCCGGATGATGACTTCCGGATCCAGGGACTCTGAAAAGGCAGTGAATTGCCTCAGATCCGACATCATCACCACCACTTCCCGGCGTTTCCCTCCCAGTTTCCACTCTTCGGGACGGGCCAATAGGGTTCGGGCAAATTCCGGATCCACGTAACGGCCAAAGGAATCCCGGATGAGATCCCGCTCCTTTAGGCCCTGGACCATTTCATTGTAACTGCCCACCAATTGGCCGATTTCATCCCGGGTGTTCACCGGCAGAGGCGTTCCATACCGCCCCCGGGCCACCTGCCGGGCATTGGTGGATAAACTGGTGATCTGTCGGACAATGTATCCCACCTGGTGACGGATGAGAAAGAGCACCAGGCAGATGAGAAAAAAGCTGGAGGCAATGGAGATGTTCCGGTATTGGATCAGGGGGGTAAGAAGGTTCTCCCCCCGGGCAAAGAGGATGATGGCCCAGGGTATTTTATCCAGCATGTGAAAACCGGCCACCATTTCCGGGGGGTAACCTGGAGAGGAAATGGTACCGTAGGTTTCGGTCTGGAGCAAATGGAGCAATTCCTGTTCAAGTCCATCCCCGGTTTCCCCCAGGATGGTTCGGTTCTCCATGGCCATATTGGTGTGGGCAATGTAACGACCGTTCCCATTAACGATGCAGGCCATGTCACTCTCCCACCATCCCAGGGCAATGATGTCCTTGAGCAGGTAATCAAAGCTCATTTCAATCTCCACATCCTGGCGGCCAAATTCCACCGTGGGATAGGTCAGCAACAGGCGGACGGTTTCCTGCCCCAATTCCCGATCGTAGCTAGGATTGGAAATCCGTGCAATCTGGCAATGGCGGAAGGTCATCAACTGGGTTCCCTTATCCCGGGGAATGGGAACCGGGAATGTGTTTAATTCCGGTCGGGGCCGGGACGGCCCAAGGGGTGTCACGGAAATAACCCCCTCAAGGGATTGAATGTGAACGGCCAGGTTTTCCGGAGAAATGGGCAGCTTCTTTTCCCTGGAAATCTGGAACAGCACTTCCATGAGTTCAATGGGCTTGATGATGCGCATTTCAATGTAATGGGCCGCCCGTTGCAGTTTCAGGATGGCGGATTGGTCCCATTGATCAATGAGGGTATCCCGGGTGTGGAGGTAGCTGAAAAGGCCAATGGTGAAAATCACACAGAAAACAGGGATGAGTAACAGGATCAAAATCCTGTTCTGCAAGGTCTTAAATCGGTATCTGAAGATTTTTTTCCCTCTTTTCTTCCACATGGCCGCCACTATACCACAGTCAAAGCCAAAAAATCCAAAATCTTTGGCAGGTTTCGCCAATGCCATCCTTGCCTTGACAAGGTTCCAGGCGGCATGGTAGCTGAAATAAATTTTCCATATAACCGTTAAGGAGTCCCGAATCCATCCATGCCGAGCAAAAAGAAAAGATCATCAGCAGCTCGAAAAGCCGGAGAGGATCTCACCCTCCAGGCCTTTAACATGATCAAGAGCCTTTTGTTCCGAAACGAAATCACCCCGGAAATGCGACTCAATGCCAGGGAGCTGTCCAAGACCCTGGACATGAGCCCCACCCCGGTGACCCAGGCCCTGAAACTTCTACATTACCAGGGAATTATCTGCCATGTCCCCAACCGGGGCTATTTCATGGAAGCCAATACCCCGGAACAGGTGGAAGATATCTTCAACCTTCGCCTGGCCCTGGAGACCGCCAGCATCAACACCATCCTGGACCGCATCGACGATGGGGGGTGGGAGGCTTTGGAAAAGGCATTGGATAGGCACATGGCGGCCCTGTCAAAGGATTCTCCCAAACTGGTTCTCATGGCAGACATGAGCTTTCACACCACCCTGGCCCGGATTTCCAACGGCCCGGCCGGGGAACGTCTCATCAAAAACCTCTTTGAAATGCTCTACCTTAAAACCCGCAGTTCAGTACTCTATATTTCCCCCCGGAAGCAATTTGGGGAACAGCACCGGGAAATCCTGGACCACCTGGGAAGGGGAGATACGGCCTCGGCCAGGGAAGCTGTTTCAAGCCATATCATCAAGGTAAAAGAAGCGGTGCTCAAGGGCATGGCACAGGAGGAGGAGAGCCTGGATTTCCAATGGTAGCCCCAAGGGGCTTGTATTTTTCATTCTTTACTAGTATTTATCCAACTCCACCACCTGCCACACGCTGTATCGCATAGTGATACACGTCATTTCAATTTTTCATCTATTGACTTCCCTAGTAGATTCTGATAGCCCAAAAATGCAATTGCATCTATAATTGCATTCTGTTGTTCGTAGTTTTTATTAATTTTGGGGTGTGCGAAACGGCAGACCAGGCCCTTCGTTCCCCCGGTTTGAGTAAGGAGCCTGCCAATGAAAAAAACGCTCGCACTCTTGATCGCTGCAGTTCTAATGGCCGTTGTTCCATTTTCTGCGGTAAGTGCCAAAACAGTAATCAAAGTTGCCAATGCCGGTCCGGACAATCCCGACAACCGTACCATCAAAGCCCTTAAAATTTTCAAGTATCTGGTGGAAAAAGGAACCCACGGTGAAGTGGAAGTCCAGGCATTCCATGCCAGAAAACTTGGAGACGAAAGGGAAGCCCTGGAAGGTCTGAGAATGGGAACCATTCAGATGGGAACCCTTTCCTCTGGTCCGGTACCTGGTTTTCTCCAGGCTGTTATGTTTTACGATATTCCCTTTTTGTTCAGCAGCGCTCCTGCGGCCTGGGAATTCTTTGAAAGCAAAACCGCCCAGGAATTCAACGCCGCCTTCCTGAAAAAAACCGGTGTCCGTGTTCTGGCCACCACGGAAAACGGTTACCGCCATTTCACCAATAACATCATGGAGATCAAGAGCCCGGCCGACATGACCGGTATCAAGATCAGAACCATGCAGAACCCGGCCCACATGGCCATGGTCAAAGCCCTGGGCGGCGACCCCACCCCCCTGCCCTTTGGTGAACTTTACATGGCCCTGCA
>JAKSBM010000725.1 GCA_022361135.1 Desulfobacterales bacterium
CCATACCTCCGGGCATTTCTGGAACCTTGCCCTTGGCCAAACTGTCCTTGACGGCGCCGACTGCGGCTTTCCCTTCTTTTTTAAGGGTGCCCTTGGCATCCTTTTTCATGTCCGAGGCCACCTGTTTGGCCTTGGCTGCTCCGGACTTGGCCGATTTGATTCCATCCTGGACTTGGCCCGGGGCCCCTTCCATTTTTTTCACAAAGCAGGCCAGGCGTTTGGCCTCCTTTTGGGCCTTGGCTTTGATGGTGGCATAATCCTCGGCCATGAGGGCGTAGTTGATCACCGAGCCCACACTGATGTTGGTGCCGATGAGCAGTCCCAGAAAATACCGGGTGGTGGTTTCGATGTTCTCCTGGGTGAGGATGGTTTCGGTCATGGCCCCGTTGCTGCCGTCGTCCAGCACCGATGTGAGGGTAAAGGTTTTGGGATCGATCTCCAGCCATCCCCAACTGCCCTGGATGGGTTTGGAGGGGAATAGCCAGTCCTTGCGGCTGTTTTTCCGGCGCTCCAGGATGGTGGCGGGAATCCCGGCCTTTTCCATTTTGGCCATGTCCTTTTTTCTATGTTTATAAAGCAGGGGCAGGATCCGGAGCCGGGGCGCCTGGTCCCAGAGGCTGAAGACGGTGCGGCTTCCCTCTCCGGCACTGGCACCCTCGAGCCCTGTGTCCAAAAGGCCCGAGGCCAGGGCAAAGGCCCGGCGTTTTTCTTTGTCTCCAAAGAGATCCGGGGCCGTGTGCCGAAGATCCAGGCTTGAGATGAAGCGGCCGTCCCGGGTCCGTTCAAGGCCCGCCACCATGCACCTGTGGTGGGTCAGGTGGATGGCGGTGACCCCAAGCTGGGCGGCCAGCTCTTTCTCCATACGGGTCTGGCCGCCCAGAAAGGAGATGATCTTTTGGCGATTGGCCCAGGCCGCCAGGCAGAAGGGTTCCAGATTTTTAATATTCCCCAATTGTTTTTTTGCCTGGGCTTCCAAGGATTTGATCGCGGGCTCCGGCAGGTCCGGGGCCCCCAGGGAGATGGTGAGAAAGAGATCCGAAAGGCGCTGGCCTTCCTTGAACCGGATGATCCTTTTGGATTGGTTGTTACCATCCGAGATTTCCATTAGCAGTTTCACGGGAATGGCCCCTTGGTCCAATTTTGTTGTATCCATTTCTTGACCGTCGGGGTGGGTATAAAAGACAGATACCAAGGATTTCCCTTTTGTGTCCTTTCCCTTGGCAAACCAGAAATCCGCCATGGCCGTGTCGGTGTTGGGGATGGAAAAGGATTGCTTGAAAATCCGTTGGCTTTTTAGGGTCTTTTCACTCCCCCCGGAAAGGGCTCCGCCCATGGAACCCATCTGCATGGCCGCGGTACTCTTTTCTATTTTATACCAGAGTCTGAAGGCGACGGTGTAGGTCTCGGGTCTGAAGCCGTATTTGTCTTTTTCTTTTCTGTCATCGGGCTCAATGAGGCCCAAAAGATCATCCGCCTCCTTAAAAAATGGGAAAACCAGGCTATGCGTTTCCCCATCTTCTTCCCATTCCACAAAGGGGACCCGTTTGCGTTTCACCTTGATCGGGCCGGCCATTTTTTCCATTTCACTGCGGCCTTGGCCGGTGAGGGCATAGGTCCCACGGATGACCCGGGCATTGCGCCGGTCAGCCATCCGGCCCAGGTAGGCGGCCATATCAATATCCCGGCCCCAGCCCTGGGTGAACATGGCCTGGGGGGACTGGACCACATACTGGGAGGTTGAGGGAACCCATTTTAGGGTTTTCAGGGCTTCCACGGCCTGGGAGGGGGTGACAATGTCCTTGATCCGGTCTGCCCCTGAAATTCCCAGGGAGATGGGGTCGACGGTCTGGGGCAACTCCTTTGGGGAGTCCAGTCCCACCCGTTTTTTGGATGGCCGGGCGGCCAGCTTGTTTTCCTTGACCCGTTGGCTGCGAATTTTTTTCAACAGTCGGTCAAGTTCGCTTTGGTCACTCTCCTTTGGCAGGTTTACCCGGGATAACAATTGCCAGTTCTCCTTGAATTCGGCCAGGGTGGCGGGATCAAATTCATATTTCAGATCCGGGAAGACCAGGGAAACCAGGTAGAGTTTTTCATTTTTCTTGAGCTTGTCGGCGCCGAAAAGAACCAGGGAGCGCCGTTTTGTGCCGTCAAAGGTAATGGGGGGATATCCCAGGATTCGATCCGTGGTGGCCGTGTCCGGGGAGACAAAAATCCGGCTGCCGTCGGTCTCTGCCTTGGCGTTTGCAAATCCGCCCAGCCCCTTCTTGGCCGCCCGGTTTTCCCCGGCGGCCATTGATTTTCCCTGGAGGTTCACATGGGCGGCATTGGCCAAGAGAATGGGTTTTCTGATCCGGGTGGCATTTTGGTCTTGGGTATCCTTGAGGGTGATGTCCACCACAAAACCGTTTTTACGCTTGCCGTCCAGCCGGCTGAGTTTGTATATCCCGTTAATTTCAAGGTCGATGCCGTCGGCCCTGGCCACGTGGAGGGGGGCGGTGTCCGGGACTTCCGGCTTTGCCACCGGTACTGCCTTCTGGGGGTTAACGGATTTCCCGGTCTGGTCCTGGTTCGTATTTTCGACAGGGCTTGTCACCGGGGGAAGGGGAATCTCAACATCCTCTCCCTTGAGTTCCACGAAAAGGGATTGGGGGAGATGGCCCAGCTCCCGGGGCAGGTGAAAGGCCAGGGCAAAATGGTTGCCCGAGCCCGGGGCCACGGAAACATCCTTGAAAAATCCCAGGGGGATTTTCTGGGTCACGGGGTGGGTGGGGATGAGCCGGTCCCCCCGGGGGGTGGGGATTTTCAGAAAGAAGCGCTTGGCCGGATCCAGGTTCAACAGGGCATTGACCCGGGAATCCAGGGTGCAGGAAAGGGTTTCAAACACCCGCCCTTTTCCGGCGCTGATGCCGGCCAACTGCTCACCTATTTTCCGTTCCTTCACCTCTATCTCAAATGCTTCACCCAGTTGGGTCGGGGCGGTTTGGGGCAATTGGGCAAGATCTTTTTTCCGGGGGGACATTTCCCCGATGATGGGGATGTCCACATGTCCGTAATTTTTATCGTAAAAATGCAGGGAAAGTTGGCTCACCGGTTTGTCGGGGATGCGGAAGGCCAGGATACCCGATCGTTTCCGTTCATGGGGCTCCCCTTTGCCCGGGACCACGAGTTCATGGGCGTCCATGGGGGTAAGGGGTTTTCCCAGGGCCCATGTGATGGGGCTGAAGGAGACTTCATGGCTGTTGTTCACCCGGACAAAAAGATGGCTTTTTAAATTGGGAATCTTATAGGCTGGAATGGCCTTTTTAGTGGTGGTGTGGGCGTTGGATTTCCCGATGAAGGCCGAGGGGTGGCCCTGGCCGTCCTCCAGCACCACCACCTCCTGGGATTCAAGGATATTCTTCAGGGTGAGGTCCAGGGTGAGGTATTGGCTTCTGGTGGGGCTGATGCCCTTGAGCCGGGAGAATAACTGTGCCTGGCTCACCGCTATTTCAACGGCTTTGTTTTTACCGGAAATGGGCCTTCCATTGTCATCCACAAGGGGAAGGATTTTTTTCACCCGTACTTCTTTTAGGGGGGTATCGTTGCCGTAAATTTTATCCGCCGCCTGGTAGTTGTAGCTGAGGGCGTCCATATCCTTTTTCTTTATCCGGTGGGAAAAGGTGGAAAAGGGCTTGACCACATCGGGGTCTTCCAGGGGATCAAAATCCACTGCCTGCCTGGCCTTTGTGGCGTAAAAACTGCCGTTTTCCCCATCCCGGCGTTTGAAGCCCAGGGCGACATTTCCCCGGGCCTTGATTGTGGGGGCGGTTTCAGCGATTTTCCGGGTGAATTCCAGGATTTTTTCCTTTACCAATTTGGCATCCCTGGAGACAAAGGCCTCCCCTCCGGATATGTTTGCAAATTCCCGGACCCGGGCCACGGAAACCGGATCGTCATACATCCCCAGCCAGAAGGTGCGGATACCGGCATTTTTAAAATTGATCAGGGCGGTTTTCACCAGTTTGGCCTTGTCCTCCTTGAAATTGAAGGCATTGCCCGCCGCATCGGTGATGAAAATAAAATAGGCCCGGCCGGTGTCGGCGGTGGTGCAAAGCTCCAGCCCGGCCTCCAACGCCTCGGGGATATTGGTTCCCCCGCCGGGCTCAAGGTCCCCAATGGCCCGGAGCAGTTTGGCCTTGTCCTGGGTGAAGATCTGGTGGGTATGGACATGGCTTGCAAAGGAGGAGAGTTGGACATAATAATCCTGGGGCAAAGACTGGATGGATTCCAGCAAACTGCCCTTCAGGGGTTCGAACCGATTGCCCACTCCGGGAGCATTGGGACTCATGGTGGTTCGCTTGTCCATGGAACCGCTGGTGTCCACCATATAACTCACGGTGACCGGGGATTCCTTCACCGGTACCTTTCCCCTTTTGATCTCCATTCGGAACACATTGGAGAGGCTGGCGGCGATGGAGGTAAATATGGCGTCCAGCCCCTTTTCATCGCTTCCGGCATAGTATTGGGTGGCCGTGGCTTTGGCCAGTGCGCCCAGGGTGACGGTGTCGGCCCCGTCCCCGAATCCCACGGGGTAGATGGGAATTTCATGGTTTTGAACCGAACGCATCATGGCGTCGAAATCCGCCACCGACCCCCGCTTGGTGTCGTTGTAATTGGCATCCTTGCCGTCGGTGAAGAGGACGATGGCCGGCCGTGTTTTCCCCTTGAGCAACTTAATTCCGGCCAGAACCGAGTCGTAGAGGGCCGTGGCGCCGTTGGGCTTGATCCGGGCCAATTTTTCCAGCTGCTCGGCCCGGTCTTTTGCCGGGATGGGTTTCACCGTGGTGTCAAAGTCCACCAGGGTGACCCTGGCATTCTGGGGCAGTTTTTTAATGAACCTATCCACGCTGTTGATGGCGGTTTTCATGGAATGCTTCATGGAGCCGGAACTGTCCAGGAGGATGACCAAGTTCATGGGCTCGGGCAGGTTTTCAAGCCCCAGGATTTCCCCCTTCACCCGTCCGGCCTCCACAAAGGAAAATTCATCCAGCTCCAGGGGCCGCTTATCCGGCAGTTCGGTGATGGCAAAGTCCAGGGTGAGATTCTCTTCATCCTTTTTTTGGACGTCCAGGATGTTAATCCGGGTTCTGGGGCGGAGCCATGCGTGTTCCTTGAATTTTCGATTCTCCTCCAAAAGGGGCCAGGTCACCTGGGTTTCATGGTCGGCACGTAGGGGAACCAATTGGGAGGAGAGTCCGCCCCGGGTGAGGGTGTAAAATCCGTTGTTCAGCCAATAGGCCGCATCTCCGTTGGGCAGATAATCCCCCTCGGGTTGGAAATCCCCCCGGATATACCCCTGGGCCTCCACCCGGGGCAGGGTGGAAAAGGCATTTTTAAAGGAGAGCAGGGCAGGCTTTGCGGATAATTTTCCGGTTTCGGGTGCATTGGAAATGGAGGGCAGGGCATGGGGGGTTTTGATCAGGCTTAGTTTCACCCGGGTATTGGGCTGTGGTTTTCCATCCTTTTTTCTGACCTTCAAGGGGGTCACCCAAAAGACCACATCGCCTTGGTAGGGGGGCAGGTCAAAGTAATGGAATTTTTTATAATATCTGCCGTCGCAAATCACCCCGCTGTTGGCATTTTTATCATATCGAATGCTGGTTTCATCCCCGGTCTTGGGCCGGTAATCCAGCCGCCAGTCAAGGTCCACCCCGATTCCCTCAAGGATCTCCAATTCCACGCGGTAAAGTTGTTTGCCGTCGAATTGGGTATTGAATATCCTTTTTGGAATCTCCTTTCCGGTAAAGACAATTTCCTTTGGGGTATCGGCCTGGATATTCCGGGTTCGGTAAAAATAGAGCCGGAACTCATAATTCCACCCGTAGAGGATTTCGGCATGGACGGTGGTGTCCTGGCCTTCTTGCACGGCAATGAGTGTCTCTTCGTCCCTGTATATTTGTTTGAATCCGCCATGGGTTAAGGCGGCTTCCAGGATTTCCCTGTCCCTTTGCCGTTTTTCCTTCCCCTTGGCCGGGTAGCGGAGCTGCCATTTGGTTCCCCGGCCGGCAAATATCTTTTTTTTAAATTTTTTACCCGTGTCCGGGTCCTTCCCACTCCAGTGAAGGGTCAGGTCGACATCATGGGAATAGTGGGTTTTGTTATAGGCCTCCATCCCAAAGGGATCCAAGGGCTGGGGATCATGGGACGGAATTTCGGCATGGGCCCGGCCCACGGAAAAAAGAAGGCAAAAAACAAGGCCGGCAAAAAGGGCATTGGAAAATTTGTTCATGGCAGACTCTCTATTGTTTTGTGGGGGCAGTTCCGGGGTGGAGATCGATCACCTTTTATAATAGAGGGAGAGGGTGTTCCCAGGGTGGCTTAGATCGATTCTTCCCTTGTCGGTTGCCCCGTTGTTTTGAATTCAATTGGGGGGAAACATGATTTCAACCGGTGTGATTTTTCCTTCTTCAACCCTGAAGGGAAGATCCCTGGATTTTTGATTTTCATCCACCACAACCCCCAGGTACTCCCCCGGTTCCAGGGTAATGATCCGGCGGCTGTCGCAGGGGATGGTATCCCTGAAAAGGGGCGGTCCCTGGGGTACATAAATGTGGAATTCAAAGGATTCGGAAGCGTAGAACCCGCATTGATCCACCTGGACTTCGATGTGGGAGAGCCGCAGATTCACCGGGGTTGTTTGCCCCTTTGAAATGGTAAAATCCAGGGCGGTTTCAAATCCGTTTTGATGGACGTAAAGGTAATAGGCCCCCGGGGGCAGGGCCCGGGTGATCACCGGCAGCTCCGGGGCATGGCTTTGAAGTCCCGGTATATCCCTGTGTGTCACCAGCCGGTTGTGGGCGGAAGCCTCGGCATTGAGCCCCGAGGTGATGGCGGATAACTCCTGCAATCCCTTGGCGGTTTTCAGGCTCAGGGTGAACTCGGGGATACTTTCGTCCCTGGGATTCAGGCCCGATATTTTGAATTCCATGAATCCATTTTCACGGGCATGGGCCGGTGTAGGGCCCATGGATAGGATCTCCCCAAAAAAGAAGGAGGGCCCCATGAGCAGGGCCGCCCCCATAATCCAGGGAAGCAGATTCGGTATTCTCAATTTGTTCATTGGTCCATGGTTCCTTAAATAATTGGAAGATTTTTCGGATTAATCTGAAAAGGGTTTTTCGCCTTTGAGTATTTTGTCGATATCCCTTTGGGCCCGTTCACGGATTTCCCCATCAAAATCAGGATCATGGGCGATGGTGATATCCTTTGGCAGAATGAATTTGGCCGGGTCCACCGGACCCACTTTGATTTCCCTGGTGGTGTTGATCAATTCCGGTAAAGGGGCTTTCCAGGCGTAATCCAGGGCCACATTGGTGCCGGCAAAGACCAGGGTTTCCATGCCCATGGTGTTCACCACCTTGTCGCAGGCGTATCCCAGAACCGTGGCGGCATTTTTGGTAATATACCCCTGGAGGCCTTCCGCCATTCCCAGGCCCAGTTTTTCATTGTTTTTAATAAAAGCGGCTTTGTCTCCGGGGGAGAGGGCCTCAAATGCTTCATCGATGCAATTGACAAAACTTCGCTTTTTCTCCCCGGTTTTTTCCATCAGATCAAGGTCGTAATTCCATTCTGGTGTTATCAAAGAGATGGCCTTCCGGGTCATGCTTTGGCCGCCGTAGGTCATGACTTCGGTGTAGTACTTTATGGTGGTGGCCCCGTAGTCCTTTATGTAAATGACGGATTCTCCCGTTGCCGCTCCGGACAATTCACAACGGATGACCCCCTCCTTGAAGGGAAGTTTCCCGGTCCAGGGATTTTCCTGGGCCAAGCCCGGTGATGTATGGATGGCAGTCAAAGTGAACAGGACAAGGGCAAAGGTAGTGGCAAGCGGTTTCATTGGATTTTCCCTTTTTTTCAGGTTGGTTACTTTCTCCGTAAGCTGGATGTTCCAGGCCCCACGGCCACGGATTGATTTTGCTCATTTTCCGGGGGGAACTGGATGGGTTTCAAAAGGGATGATATTGAAAAAACGGCAATGATGTCAATGTGTTGGAGGTCACAATTTGCCATCCTGAAGTCATTGATTTTATGGGGGAACAATGACCCGGGTCATTATGTGGGGAGGCGAAATCCGGGAAATGATTCTAAAGATTGGGGGGGAAATTGTGAAAGGAAAAAATGGAATGGGTTTATCGGTCGGGTGTAATGAAAACCCCCACCCGGATTCCCAAGGAAAATCCGGATGGGGGCTGTATGGCCATGGAATTTTAACGGATGTCAGGCCCCGTGGTCATGGAGATAGGGGGGCCTTGGCATCAGGTTTGGCTTTTTTATTCCTGGGCGCTTTCTGCTTTGCTGCCCATGGCCAAATTGTCAAAGAATTTCCGGGTTTCGGAAAAGATCACCGGGCTCAGGCCAATGAGACCGATGAGGTTGGGAATGGCCATGAGACCGTTGACAATGTCGGCCAGGATCCAGATGAGATCCAACTGGACAAAGGCGCCAATGGCCACCAGGGCGATGTAAATGATTTTATAGGGTTTGATCCCTTTTACACCGAAAAGATATTCTGTGCACCGTTCTCCATAGTAGTTCCAGCCCAGGATGGTGGTAAAGGCAAAGAAGATCAGGCCGATGGTGACCACGTATTGTCCGATGACACTTCCCATGCCCTTGGCAAAGGCGGCATTGGTCAGGGCGGCCCCGGCCAGGGAAGGATCGTTCCAACTGCCGGTCATCACCAGGACCAGGCCGGTGAGGGTACAGATGATGATGGAGTCGAAAAAGGTTCCGGTCATGGCAATGAGGCCCTGCTTGACACAGGAGTTGGTTTTGGCGGCGGCTGCGGCAATGGGGGCGCTGCCCAGGCCGGATTCATTGGAAAAGACCCCACGGGCAATGCCCGAGCGCATGACCATGATCACGGAGATGCCGGCGGCTCCACCAAAGGCGGCGGACGGGTTAAAGGCGCTTTCGATGATCAATGCCACGGCCGAGGGGACATGGGAGAGATTCAAGGCCAGGATGATGAAGGATCCGGCAATGAAGAACAATGCCATGGTGGGCACCAGGCGGGAGGCCACCCGGGCGATGCTTTTGATTCCCCCCAGGGTGACCAGGGTGACCAGGATGGTAAGGACTGCCGCCACAACGGGTGCGGGGATGGAAAAGGCCAGGTAGGCCGCGTCCTTGATTGCATTGACCTGGGCAAAGGTGCCGATGCCGAAGAAGGCCACACCGATGCCGAAGAGGGCAAAGGTTTTGGCCAGTAATTTGTTTTTCAATCCCCTTTCGATGTAATACATGGGCCCGCCGGACATCTGTCCGTTGGCATCCATGACCCGGTATTTCACGGCCAGAAGCCCTTCTGCATATTTGGTGGCCATGCCGAAAAAGGCGGCCAGCCACATCCAGAAAATGGCCCCGGGGCCGCCGGCCTTTACGGCTGTGGCCACGCCCACGATATTACCCGTGCCAATGGTGGCGCTCAGGGCCGTACACAGGGCGGCAAAACTGGAGACATCCCCCTCATGGGATGAGGATTTTCGGCCCGCAAATAGATAGGAGATGGCCAAGGGAAGACGGGTGATCTGGATCAGGCGAAGGCCTGCGGTGAGATAGATCCCTGTCCCCACCAAAAGGATGAGCAGGGGCGGACCCCAGACAAATGAATCAACGGTCTTGAGGATTTGGGTAAGACTTTCCATGTGTGTTTCCTTCTAAATTTTAAAATTACAAAATTCAGTGGATGGAACGGTCTGAAAGAGAAAGCTAAAGCAAGAGGGGTGATGCGGGGGAGAACCAATGATCCCATCGATTCCCGGTGCTGCAGCAGTTTCAAAATCACGCCTTGAAACCGACGAACAATCTGCCACTCTGTCC
>JAKSBM010000279.1 GCA_022361135.1 Desulfobacterales bacterium
GCGTCATCACCGAACACCGATTTGAACCGGTTGTAGATGGTGTTGGTCAGGGCCTTGAGGGGTGTGGCATACCAGATCCTGCCTTTGGCATCCAGGTGCGCTTTTGCGGCCTCTTCTGCAATCCAGGTTTTACCGGCCCCGGTGGGGGCGGTGACCAGGCAGTCGGCGTCGCGGATGGCGTCAATGGCTTCCATCTGGAAGGGGTCGGGCAAAAAGGGTTTGGGCTCGGGCACGCCGATTTCGTCCAGAACCGGTTGCAGGGTCTGATCTGCATTGGGATTCATGGGGGGGATGCGACGGTCGCGGTTGCGATTCCGGCCGCGTCCCCTATCGGATCTGCGTCTTCCGCCTCTGTTGCCCCCGGCCTTGGCCTGGGCTTTGGAATGGTTTCTGGATTTTGATTTTTTCGGTCTGGATCCCTTGGCTTCGGATCCTTTGGGTGTTGATGGTTTTGTCATGTATTTGTAATGGTATCCTTAAAGTGGAGATCCAATGTGCTGCCTGTAATGGCGGATAATAATTTTTGGGGAATCCAGGCCGAATAGGGCCGGATCGATTTTTTCCGGCGGAATAAAGAAAAATTCGGCCACATCGTCGTCTGCGCTGATGGGGGAAAAATCGTCCACCCGGCAGATAAAGGCCAGGTCGGTCACGGCATATTGCACATCCTTGAAAACGTAGGTATTGGGGGCGGATGTGAAATAGGTCATGCCCGTGACTTCCAGGTTGAGTTCTTCTTTGATTTCCCGTTTCAGTCCCTGTTCCGCAGATTCTCCGGGTTCGATGAATCCGCCGGGCAGGTCCAGGGTGCCGGCGGCGGGGTTGCGTTTGCGCCGGGTCACCAGAAGTTCGCCTTTTTCATTGGCAATGAGGCCGATGGCGGCCGAGGCGCAATTCATGTAAAAGACCAGGCTGCATTCCCGGCATTGGAAGGCTTTTTCATTCCTGGGTACCAGGCTTTTTCGGCCGCATGAGGGACAATGTGAGAACAGATTTTGATTGGGGTTGTTCATGGATTTCCGTAAAAGTTAACTTCTATATCTAAATCGAACAAGTATAGCGGTTTACGCTGATTTTAGCAATCCCCAACTGGATGCCGGCCGGCTCTTGTTTTTAAATTACACATCATTCCGGGAAAGTGGTATAAAAGGACTTCCAATATTCAAACCACGAAGAACCCCGCCCGGATCGCGACCCATGTCAAAAATTATCCGGGCCATACTTCCCGGAGGAGCCATGAATTTAACCACCCCCGCCCTTTTATTCCCTGCCATTTCCCTGCTTTTGCTGGCCTATACCAATCGTTTCCTGGTGCTGGCCCAACTCATTCGCCAGCTCCACAAGCGGGAGGATGGGAAGCCGCGCCACCTGGTCTGCCGCCAGATAGGGAACCTGAAAAAGCGGATTGTTCTGATTCGCTGGATGCAGGGGTTGGGTGTTCTGGCCTTCCTCCTCTGCTCCATATCCATGTTTCTGCTCTTCATTGAAATGATCCATGTGGCCGAGGTGTTTTTCGGGCTCAGCCTCCTGCTCCTGGTCTGCTCCCTGCTGGTTTCCCTGTGGGAGATTGCCATTTCCACCCATGCCATTGAGATTGAATTGGAGGACCTGGAGTGTGAAGCCGAACATTTAAAATGATGGCGGAGGCCATCCCCTGTTTTTCATAAAATGGATTTGACGGGTCCCCGGGCCCTGAAATTGAAATGATTTCCCCCGGCTTATTTGACGGAATCGGAGGTCCCATAGGTGGTCTTGGCTGCCTTGCCAAAGGGGATATCCAACTTGCGAAGCCGGTGCCTCAGGGTGTGGGGATTGATGCCCAGGAGTTTGGCTGCCCCGGTTTCTCCATTGATTTTACCCCGGGTCTGGAAAAGGGCCCGGCGGATGTGCCTGGCCATGGCGGCATCCAGGTTCATGTCCGGTTCAAGGTCGGAGGAATCCGGAGGGGCAGGGGCTTTGGAGGCGGGGCCCGGTTCATCGCCCGGGCCGGGGAGGATTTCCCTGAAGGACATGGGATTGCCGTTGGAAAGGATCAAGGCCCGCTCCACAGCATGCTCCAACTCCCGGACATTGCCGGGCCAGTCATAGGCCGTGAGCCGGTCCATGGCCCCGGCCGTGAGGTGGTGGGGGAAGGTGTAATTGAGCTGGGTGGATTTTTTCTGGAGGAAATGCTGGACCAGGGAGGGGATGTCCGACTTCCTCTCCCGCAGGGGCGGAATGAGGATGGGGAAGACATTGAGGCGGAAATAGAGATCCTGGCGGAAGGCATTGGTCTTCATCATGGCCTCCAAGTTCCTATGGGTGGCGGCAACGACCCGGATGTCCAGCTCAATGGTTTCGTTTCCCCCCACCCGTTCCAGTCTTTTCTCCTGGAGTACCCGCAGGAGCCTCACCTGGGCATTGGGGTTGAGTTCCCCGATTTCGTCCAGGAAAATGGTCCCCCCCTGGGCCCGTTCAAACAATCCCCTCTTTTTGGCCACCGCACCGGTGAAGGAGCCCTTTTCATGGCCGAACAATTCGCTGTCCATGAGGGATTCGGGGATGGCCCCGCAATTCACATCAATGAAGGGGCCTTCCCCCCGGTCCGATAAATTGTGGATGGTCCGGGCAATGACTTCTTTACCCACACCGGTTTCCCCCAGTAAAAGGACCGGACTGTCAATGGGCGCCACCTGGCGGACCAGTTCCATGACCCCCTTTAGTCCGAAATCACTTCCCACCACGGATTCTCCCCCCAGGCGACTGAGCCGGCGATGGAGGTATTTATTGTCGTCCTCCAATTGTTCCTTGTAACGTTGGATTTCCCGGTATCGGATGCTGTTGGTCACGGCAATGGCAAAGGGTTCGTTGAGCTGGGCCACCAATTCCTTGTGCTCCCGGGTGAAGACTTCATCGGGGAGGCTGATGAAGGAAACCACGCCTAAAAATTTGGCCTCGATGACCAGGTCCATGACCAGGGCGGCCAAGCCGGAGCAGCCCAGGGGCCTGCACAGGGGGGCGGTGACCGGGTTGTGGTTGGTATTGGCCACGTTGCGGATGCGCAGGGAGCGCTGGGCTTCAATGTGGCGCAGGCTTTCCCTGGGCATGCGGGTTTTCACGGACATGGCCCGGTAATCCTCCAGGGTGGCATGGGCGATGGCTTCGGCAATCCCGGTTTTTTCGTCAAAGAGATGGATGCAGATCTGGCCCACGGGGATGATTTCCTGGAGGTACCAGAGGCAGTGCCACAGGGCTTTTTCAATGTTGAGGCTGGAGCTGATTTTCAAGGTGGCATTGCGGAAAAAGAGGTTTTGATCGATCATGCCCGGCTCCCTGGGAATTTGAAATTGGCGTATGTGATACTTTTTCAAAATTTAGCACATACGATAATTAAAAAATGGCGTATATGCAATAAATTTATAATTTTGAATCCATCTTGTTGTAAGCCTCTGAATTTTAATATCAAATCGATTCTTCGTATCCATGGCACATGATTTGCTCCAATTGAAGGCAGCCCCGGGAAAGTTCCCCGGGCTGATTGAGTCGCGCAAAACCCATGTGAAAGGACGGAGATGATCTGGAGCGAATCCATAAAAATTCAAACCTCAGGGCCCAGGGCCGACCGGCAATGCCTGGATTATCTGACCGAAGTCCGGCGGCGGACTCGGGAGGTTTCCCAGGTTTCCTTCCGGATCTTCCGGCACAAGGATCTTCCCCAGCAGCACATGGTCTGGCTGGAGTGGGATAACCCCAACTCGGCCATGGGCTGTTCCGATCTGTCCCGGGAACTGGTTTACGAGCTCAAATCATTTGGACTGGTGGATTATTCGGCCTGGCAGTTTAACCGCGGCCAATAGCTGCGGCGGGCCTTCAGCTTAAATAATTTTATACAAGGTTAAGGAAACGCATATGGAAACCAAAGCATGTACAGCCGTTGTGACCGGTGGCGCCTCTGGACTGGGTGAATCCACCGTAAGAAGAATCATTGCCGCCGGCGGGAACGCCGGAATTCTGGATCTGGACGAAAAGCGGGGACTGGCCCTGGCCGACGAACTGGGCGCCAATGCGGTATTTTTTAAGACCGATGTCACCGATGCAGCTGCGGTACAGGCGGCCATTGACGGCACCTGTGAAAAATTCGGCAGCCTCCAGGTGGCTGTGAACTGTGCCGGCATCGGCATCCCCATGAAGGTCCTGAGCAAGAAAGGCCCCTTGAACATCGATAAATTCGACATGGTGGTCCGGGTCAACCTCACCGGGTCCATGAATGTGATTCGTCTGGCTGCGGAAAAGATGAATGAAAAGGAAGGCAATGCCGACGGCGAAAAGGGCGTCATCGTGAATACGGCTTCGGTTGCCGCCTTTGACGGCCAGATCGGCCAGTGCGCCTATGCCGCATCCAAGGCCGCCATCGTGGGCATGACCCTGCCCGTGGCCCGGGAATTGGCCGATTACGGCATCCGCATGATGACCATTGCTCCGGGCCTGTTTGACACGCCGATCCTGGATGTGATTCCCCCTAAAATCAAGGACGCCCTGGGCAAATCCGTTCCCTTTCCCAAGCGGCTGGGAGATCCCGATGAATTTGCCAAGCTGGTTGAACAGATTGTGGAAAACCCCATGCTCAACGGGGAAACCATTCGTCTGGACGGCTGCATCCGCATGGCTGCCAAGTAAGCTGCCACATTCGGCCCGGATGGCCCGGGCCATAAAAATCATAGCATCCCTGTGGACGGGCCACGCATGGGGGACGTCCTCCAGGGCAATCTAAGGAGAATAAGATGGTTGATACGGTA
>JAKSBM010000905.1 GCA_022361135.1 Desulfobacterales bacterium
GTGGCTGCCGGCGGTCCGGCAATAAAGGATACCCTTTACTGGGGCCTGTCCGCCTCGGGACTGGACACGGACGGGTACATGGAAAATTCCCTCACCGGGGCCGATGATGTGGGCGATGATCGCCATGTGTCGGCCAGGGGGACCCTTCGTTGGACCCCCAACGAAGATCTGTCCGTATCCTTTTTCATGGACGGCCGGGACCAGGATAAGGGTGTGGCTAACCTGCGATTTGAAGACGGGCCCTTTGCCACGGATCGATTCAAGGTGGTCAGCAACGGGCCGGACCGTTCCGGCCAGGATAGCCTGGGCCAGGCCCTGCGCATAAATTACCGGGGCAAAATCGCTGACATCACCTCCATCACCGCCCACCAGCGGTTCAACCGGGATATGATCATGGATTTTGACCGCAGCCCCGTGTCCTTGGGCCATGCCCTGGTTGATTTGACACAGGACAGCTGGAGCCAGGAGTTTCGGCTGTCGGGCAGCCGGGAGAAACTGGACTGGTTGGGCGGCGTCTATGCCGGCCGGGAGACCCTGGACAATACCTGGGCCCTGGACCATGTGAATCCGGCCATGGCCAACCGCAGGATTTCCAATACCACCACCGAAAGCCTGGCCCTGTTCGGCCAGTCCACCCTGTCCCTGACCGATCGGTTCAAGGCCACGGCCGGCCTGCGTCTGGACCATTACCAGGGAGAGGGACGTCAGGTCTATACCCAGTCCGGAACCAGTCAGATCTTTGACAAGGATCTTTCCCAGACCCAATGGCTGCCCATGGTGGCCCTGTCCTATGCCCTCACCGACAGGATCGACGGTTATCTGACCTATTCAACGGGCTGGTTGGCCGGGGGATACGATTATTATTCCGCCACCTCCCGGGATACCTTTACCTACGATCCCGAATACACCCAAAATTATGAAGCCGGTATCAAGGCTGATTTTTTTAACAACCGGCTTAAAACAAATCTGTCCGTATTTTATACGGACATTGAAGACAAGCAGGTCAAAGAAGAGGTGCCCGGGGGCGGGGCCGGGGTTTGGAAATATACCAATGCGGCCCGGGCCCACACCCAGGGGGTGGAGCTGGAGGTAACGGCCATGCCCACAGGCAACCTGGAGATTTTCGGTGGGGTGGGATATGCCCAGTCCCAAGTGGATGACTGGACCGGGTGGGCCGGGGGCCAAGCCGTGGATTACAGCGGCAAGCAGTTGCCCTGGGCCCCGGAGCTGACGGCCAATGTCGGCATCGGCTACTACATGGAAAACGGAATCTACACGGTGGCGGACGTCTTTTGGGCCGGACGTCAGTATTTTGATGCGGCCAATACCCTTGAGGACGGAGGATACGAACTGGTGAACCTCAAAGCCGGGTATCGCTTTAATGCCTTTGACATCAGTTTTTGGTGCCGGAACCTCTTTGACCGGAAATATGCCAA
>JAKSBM010000037.1 GCA_022361135.1 Desulfobacterales bacterium
AAGGGCTTGAACAGGCGGGTGGCCATGGCTTGGGCGTAGGGGCGCCCGGTGGCGGATTCAATCACCGAATCCATGAGACTGTAGACGGTGTTCTGGTAGCCGTAGCAGGTGCCCACGGGGCAGACCCGGGGGGTGTGTTTGAGTTTGGGGAAGACCGAGGCCAAGGGTACGCCGGCATCAATGAGGTTATCGTAGGCATGGGGGACCAAACCCGAGCGGTGGCTGAGGACATTGGCGATGGTAAGGTTCCGGTCCCAGCTCTTCTTTCCCAGGGAGAATCCGGGCAGATACTCCGGCACCGGGTCCGACCAATCCAGGCTTCCGTCTTCCACCAACAGGGCCGTGAGCACCGAGGCAAAGCCCTTGGACACAGAGCCGATGCGGAACAGGGTATCCGGGGTCACCGGGCGGCCGCTGCCCATGCGCCGGGTGCCGTAGCCTTTCAGCAGGACCAATTTACCGTCCAGGATCACGGCGGCGGCCAGCCCCGGGCCGGTGCCCTCTTGGACCAGGGTATTCAGGTAGGCATCATATTTTTCCGGGATTAGGGTGCGGTTGCGCTCCCCGGCAACGGCGACCTGGCAAATGCAAACCAAGCATAAAATCAGAACCAGACAGATATGTCGCATGGATGGTATCCTTGAAATTCATTGGAATATTGAACAGGTTAATCTCTTCCCAAACGGGTGAAGGAGACGGGATGGATATACCACATCCCGGGGGGACAATCCATGGGCGCGGGTGGCCGAAATCCCCCGATTAATGTCAGAAATGACACTCCCCTTTTGGTTCCGGGGCTGATACCCTTCGCCCCATGAAAATGAAACTGACTCCCCGCCTCATCAAATGGGGCCTGAATATTTACGGTCCCTTTGTGGGGGCCGGCATAAAAATGGAATACATCGCCCAGGACTGGCGGTCCGCAAGGGTCTCCATGAAGCTGAGATGGTACAATCGGAATATCATGGGCGTCCACTTCGGGGGCAGTCTCTACGCCATGGTGGATCCCCAGGCTCGTTGACCTGGAGGGCAGACTCTTCAAGGGGATTGAGATGAAGGGATTTTCCACGACGGAGAAAGCCAAGGCCGTGGCATTCTTAAAAGGGGAATAGCTTGAATGTCAGAAACCACCTGTTTTATGTCACAAATGCCACTCCCCTGCTGTGGGGAGGGCTGATACCCTGGGCCCCATGAAAATGAAACTCACTCCCGGCCTCATCAAATGGGGCCTGAATATTTACGGTCCCTTTGTGGGGGCCGGCATCAAGATGGAAGAGATTTCCCAGGACTGGCGTTCCGCAAGGGTCTCCATGAAGCTGAGATGGTACAACCGGAATATCATGGGCGGCCACTTCGGGGGCAGCCTCTACGCCATGGTGGATCCCCAACTCATGGTCATGGTGATGGAATGCATGGGCAAAGAATACCGGGTCTGGGACCAGGCCGCTCGCATTGAATTTGTGAAACCGGGCAAGGGAAAGGTCACGGCCCACTTGACCATCACCGACCAGGACCTGGATGAAATCCGCACCCAAACCGCCGACGGAGCCAAATACCTCCACACCTTCCCCGTGGACATTTTCGACGAGGAGCAAGAGGTGGTGGCCCGGGTGGAAAAGGTGATTTACATCCGGAAAAAACCATCCAAAAATTAGATCCTTTTTTCCTCAATTTCCCAATTTTCCGCACCGGGGTACGGCTTTGGCTTCCATTTCCCTTCCAGCGTGATATAAGTAAAGTTCCGTGAACCCATGCCTGCGCTGGAGAATGATGAGCCCCCACACGACACCGGTACGAATCCTTGCCGCCACCATTTTTGCCCTCCCCGTGATCCTGGCCGCGATCTTTGCCCTGGCCATCCTGCACCACGGCTCCCCGGGATTCCGGGTGGACAAGACCCCCAAGGGGCTCAAGGTGGGGCGGATCACCCAGCGCATCAACCCCATCCATCCCGGGGATTTAATCGTGGGGATCAACGGCCTGGACTACAATGGGATCCTCTCGGCCTTCCCCGGCCCGGACACGGATTCCCGGCCCCCGGAGCTCACCCGGCTGAGGGCCAAACGCACCCTGACCTTTCCCGCCCAGACCACCGGTGTCTCCCCCTTTGAATTTCTGGCCGATGCCTGGCCCCATCTATTACTCATGTGCCTGTTGCTCGGCCTGGGGCTGATCGCCTTTGTCCGCAGCGGTTCCAGCCGACCGGCCCTGCTCTTCCTGCTGGTGGCGGCCATGTTTGCCGGGACCTTTTCCGCCGCGTTGCCCTCCCATTTCGGCCTTTTGGATCCGGGGACCATTTCCCTGAGCTTTTACGCCCTCTGCATCTGCAATTGGACGGCCTTCGGCGCCTATCTTCACTTTGCCTTCACCTTCCCGGAACAGCGGAATCTCACCCGGAACCGGAAATGGATGGTGGCCGTCTTTTACCTGGCTGCCCCGGCCCTGAGCCTCGGAACCGCCCTGGCCATGTCCCAGTCCGACGGGATGTTCTTTGCCTGGCTCCAGCGCTTCAGAAACATGGGCCTTCCCCTGGTGGTCCTTCTGGCCTTTGCCAAGCACGCCCTGGATTACCGCGCCCTGAAACCCGGCATGGACCAGAACCAGATCAAGCTCATCCTCTACGCCTTCTGGCTGAGCTTCGGTCCCTATTTCCTTTTTTACGGCATCCCCAACATCATCAACGATGCCCCCCTGATCCCCTTCCGCCAGGTGGCCGTGGCCGGACTCTTCCTGCCCGGCGCCTACGCCATTGCCCTGGTCCGGTACCGGTTTTTAAACGTGGACAAACTCATTGCCCGCACCGTCTCCTATTCCATCCTCATCGGTTTGCTCTTTTTTGCCTACTCCTATCTGGTGGTCTTTTTAAAGCGGGCCTTCATGGGCAGCGAGTTGTTCACCGAAG
>JAKSBM010000027.1 GCA_022361135.1 Desulfobacterales bacterium
CATCCTGGTCTACGGCCTCCTGGGTGCAGTGGGGTATTACCTGATCATCAAATCCGTTAAAGAAGGCCCTGAGGCCGCAACCGTAAAGGGAGAGTAATACAATGATACTTCAATCAACCTGGTTTTTCTTGTGGGGATTATTGTGGGCCGTCTTTTTCATGACCGATGGATTTGATTTTGGCATCGGCACCATCTATCCCTTTGCCGGAAAGACGGATCGGGACAGACGGGTCATGCTCAATGCCATGGGTCCGTTGTGGGACGGAAATGAAGTCTGGCTGATCACGGCCGGGGGCGTCACCTTTGCCGCCTTCCCCCAGGTCTATGCCACCATGTTTTCATCCCTGTACACCCCCTTGATGCTCATCCTCTTTGCCCTGATCTTCCGCGGGGTGGCCCTCCATTTCCGGGGTAAAATCGATACCCCGGCCTGGAAAAAGGTATGGGACAGCCTGATCTTCATCGGCTCCTTCCTGCCCGCCCTCCTCTTCGGCGTGGCCTTTGCCAATATTTTCCAGGGCATTCCCTTTGACAACGAAGGGCTGTACCACGGCAACACATTGAAGCTGCTCAATCCGTACGGTCTCATGGGCGGAGTCCTCTTTGTCCTCCTGTTCATCCTCCACGGCGCCAATTGGATGATCATCAAAAGCACGGGGGAACTGAAGAACCGCATGATAGCCATCGCCTCCAAAACCTGGCTGGCCCTGGTTCCCATGGCTGTCATCTTCCTGGTGGCCTCCTACTTTTACACCCAGCTCTATGACAATTATTTTAAATATCCCGTGCTCTTCCTCCTCATTGTGCTCAATGTGGCCGCCCTGTTCAGCGTCCAGTTTTTCCTGAGCAAACAGGCCTGGTTCAAAGCCTGGCTGGCATCGGCCCTGACCATTGTATGCTGCACCTTCTTCGGCATCATCGGTCTCTTTCCGGCCCTGTTCCCCTCCAGCCTTAACCCGGAATGGCACCTCACCGCCTTTAATGCCTCTTCCAGCCCCCTGACCCTGAAAATCATGCTGGGTGTGGTTCTGGTGTTTATCCCCATCGTCATTGGGTACCAGATCTGGACCTACTTCATGTTCAGGGATCCCATCACGGACGAGGACCTTGATATGGACGAAGCTTACTAACCCCTTATTTTTAAGGAGATCATCATGAAAAAGTACGTATGCGGCCCCTGTGGCTATGTTTATGACCCCGAAGAAGGTGATCCTGATAATGAAATCAAACCGGGAACCGCCTTTGAAGATCTTCCCGACGACTGGACCTGTCCCATTTGCGGCGCAGGCAAGGAAGAATTTGAAGAAGAGTAAGCCCAGTTGACTTAAAAGCCGGATGAACCCAGGTTTATCCGGCTTTTTTTATCCCCAGAATAAGGAGGTAGATTGTGGCACTTTCCGTTGTGGATCTATACACCCGGGTTTTACCCAGGACCAATTGCAAGGATTGCGGTTTCCCCACATGCATCGCCTTTGCCGGCATGGTGGTTTCCGAAAAACATCCCCTGGAAAACTGCCCCCACATCCCAGGGGATAAACTGGAATGGGCCCAGGCCGAATTGGCCGAACAATATGCCCAGGGCAAATGGCTGAAAAAGGACATGGCCCAGGAAGCCCTGACCCTTGCCCGGGAAAAGACGGCCTCCATGGCCCTGACCGACATTGCAACACGCATCGGCGGCCGCATGGCCCAGGAAGATATGATCCTGCCCTATTTTACTTCGGAGCTGCGGGTCACCCCCAAGGGTGCCATCCACCTGTCCCACCGCAGCACCTCCCGGAACGAACAGACCTTCATCCACATCCACATGGCCATGGGCGGCGTACGAAATCCCACGGGCAATCAAAAAAGTTTTAAGGAATTCCCCAACACGG
>JAKSBM010000286.1 GCA_022361135.1 Desulfobacterales bacterium
GTATTTGGCACTGGCCGCCTCCAGGATCTGCCCCAGCCTGGCCAGTTCGTCGGCGGTGTACACCGTGCCCGTGGGGTTGTTGGGGGAGTTGATGAGAAAGACCCGGGTTTTTTCGGTGATGGCCGCTTCAATGGCATCCAGATCCAGGTGGAAATTCTCCAGGGAAGGGGCGGTCTTCAACACGGCATTGGCAATGAAGGCATATTGGTTGTAGCCCACAAAATAGGGTGCCGGGGTGAGGAGTTCCTCGCCCGGGTTCATGAGTGCCCGCAGGCAATCATTGAGGGCCCCGGCGGCCCCGGCGGTCATGACCACCAGATCCGGTGTGAGTTCACAGCCGAATTCTTTATTCAGGTAATCGGCCACGGATTGCCGTACCTGGGGAAATCCCGGGTTGGGCATGTAACCGTGGGAAACCGCCGGATCATTGATGAGATCCAACAGGGTTTCCTTCACCGCCGCAGGCGGGGGAACGTCCGGGTTCCCCAGGGAGAAATCATAGACCTTATCGGCCCCGAATTTTTCCCGCATGCGGATTCCTTCTTCAAACATCTTCCGGATCATGGAAGCGGCTTCCACCATTCCGACCATTTTATCAGCAATGGGCATGGGCATTCCTCCTGGTTCAGGGATGAAAAGGGAAACCCGGTCTAGTTGATACCGGGCATGATGATTCTGGATTCATTGGCTTTCTGTGCTTTCTGGGCCTTGGCCTGCTGTTCGGCCATGCGCTTGAAGGTTTCCACCACATTTTTGGTTTCCACTTCCATGGCCTGGGGGAAGCGTTCAATGGCTTCTTCCATGGTGTCGGCTTCCGGTTTGGCCTGGATGGGTACCGGACCCTGGGGGGTGTTGAGGGTGGTGCTGCCAAAGAAGAGCTGCTGCCGGGATTCGTCCAGGGAACCGTCCACTTTCACCGGGGTCAGGCGCCGGATGGTGGCAATTTTGTAGTCGGTGAAGTTTTCTTCTTTATAAAGATTGTCTTTATCCACGATAAAATCGAGGTTATTGGGGGTTCCGCCGTTGTCGGCCATGGGAATCTCCTTTAAAAAATTGGGTGTAACGAATGCCCGGAAACCTGCTGCTTCGACATGGGCATTCCATGGTTCCGGTGCAGACCGGATATGAAAAATGTAATGCCCCAGTCTTAATATGTTTGGCCCGGCTCTGCAAGGAAAACCCGCATGGGATCATGGGGCCGGACCCTTTGAAAACCTGGTTCGGGCCCCCATGCCCGTGGATTTATTTGCGGTTGACCAGGTAAATACCCAGGGCCACCAGGGAGAGGGACCAGATCAGATGGGAGGTCACCGGTTCCCCCAGGAGCAACGCCCCGGACAGCACCCCGAACAGGGGGGATAAAAAGGTAAAGGGAGCCAGGAGTGAGGCCGGATAGACCTGGAGCATCCAGAACCAGATCAGATAGGTGATAAAGGCGACCCAGATGATCTGGTAGCCCAGGCTGACCAAGGCCATGGTCTGGGGCAGGGCCGGCAGGCTTTCCCCCATGGCCAGTGAGAAGAACGGCATGATCAGGCCGGAGACCGACAATTGATAGAGCAGGGTTTTGGCCGCCGGCACCCGGGCCAGGGTGGTGGTTTTGATTAAAATGGTGGAGGTGCCCCAGAGCAGGGCAGCGGTCAGGAGCATGATGTCCCCCACCAGGGTGGTATGGTTTCCCGATCCCATGTCGTCGTTAAAGGCAAAGACAATCCCGGCAAAGGCCAGGACCATGCCCAGGAATTTCAGGGGTGTCAGTCGTTCCCCGGGGATGAAAAACTGGGCCCCCAGTGCCACCACAAAGGGGGAGGTGTTGATGAAGATCACCGACCGGGAGGCCGTGGTGTATTTTAATCCCCAGAAGATGAGGATGAATTCCAGGGTGAAGACAAGGCCCACAAGAATGCCGGCCTTTAGGGATCCATCCCGGTTGAATATGGGGATTTTTTTATATTTCATCCAGATAAAAAGGAGGAGGGCCGACCCCATTGAACGCAGGGAGGCCTGGAGAACCGGCGGGATCTGTTCCACCGCCGCCTTGATGGCCACCTGGTTCAGCCCCCAGCTGGCACAGAGGAGGATTAAGAGGGCAATGCTGAGGGCATCCAGTTTGGATTTTGCAGTCTTCATTTATCGATCCTTGGACAGGGGCATCCGGCCCATGGAAAACGGACGGATGGTCCCGCCCTATTTTGAAAAGGGTTGAACATTCGAAGCTCGGCCATCCTACTCCCATTTCCCATTGGGGGCAAGTCTGGTTTTCCTTGAATTTTCATCCACGCCGATATACATCTTACCCTTGCCCGGTCCATTGTTTTCAATATCCGCCACAGGGGGCAGGACCATGGAATCCCAAGAGTACAACACAGATCAGGAAACAATATGAAGCTTCTCCACACCTCGGACTGGCACATCGGCCGTCTGCTTTACGGCCGGAAACGGTACCGGGAATTTGAAGATTTTCTGGAATGGCTTGCCGCCCATGTCCGGGACCATCACATTGATATCCTCCTCATCAGCGGGGATATTTTTGACACCACCACCCCTTCCAACCGGGCCCAGGCCCTTTACTATCGGTTTCTCCGTCGGGTGGGGGCCACGGGATGTTCCCACGTGGTGGTGGTGGGCGGGAACCACGACTCCCCCTCCTTTCTGGATGCTCCGGCCCAATTGCTCAAGGCGTTGGATGTCCATGTCATTGGATCCGCCCCTTCGGATATGGATGATGAAATCCTGGATCTGGCCGATGCCCACGGCACCCCCCTGGCAAGGATCTGTGCCGTACCCTATCTTCGGGATCGGGATATCCGCACCGCCTCCGTGGGTGAGGATGCCGGGGAAAAAACCTTGAAATTGGTGAAGGGAATTACTGCCCATTACCGGGAGATTGCCGAAAAAGCCAGTGCAGACCACAATCCCGAATTGCCCCTGGTGGCCACGGGGCATCTTTTTGCCGCCGGTGGTAAGGTCACCGAAGGCGATGGGGTGCGGGAGCTTTACATCGGATCCCTGGCCCGGGTGGGCACCGATGCCTTTGCCGAGGATTTTGATTACGTGGCCCTGGGGCATCTCCACGTGGCCCAGACCGTGGGGGGGCAGGACCGCATCCGTTATTCCGGCTCCCCCATCCCCATGGGATTTGGAGAGGCCGGCCAGACCAAAAAAATGATCCAGGTGGAATTCCAGGGGCGGACCCCGGAAATCACCGAAGTTGAAATCCCCTGCTTCCAGCCCCTGGAACCGGTGCGGGGGGATTTGGATACCATTTTGAATCGACTCCAGGCCCTCAAGGATGAAGATTCCACGGCCTGGCTGGAAATCGAATACACCGGAGAAGGCCAGGCCCCGGACCTGCGGGAACGGGTGGAAACGGCCGTGGAAGACAGTTCCATGGAAATCCGCCGCATTCGGAACCGGCGGCAGTTCAAGGCCGTGACCCAGACCCCGGTGGACAGCCTGGACAGCCTGGACGAGACCCAGGTCTTCCAGCGCCTGTTGGATGGAGCCGGCATCCCCCATGGAGAGCAGGACCCGCTGAGACACACCTATGGAGAGATCCTCAAGGAGATGCAGGAAAAGGATACCCAGGCCCAATGAAAATACTGGAACTACGATTTAAAAACCTCAACTCCCTCTATGGGGAATGGGCTGTGGATTTCACCCACCCCCGGTTCGAGGCCGACGGGATCTTTGCCATCACCGGCCCCACCGGCGCCGGAAAATCCACGGTCCTGGACGCCCTCTGCCTGGCCCTCTATGCCAGAACCCCCCGGCTCAATGCCGTGACCAAGGGGGGAAACGAGATCATGAGCCGCCGCACCGGAGAGTGCTTCAGCGAGGTGGTCTTTGAAACGGCCAAGGGGCGCTTCTGCTGCACCTGGCGCCAGCACCGGGCCCATAGAAAGGCAACGGGAAATCTGGTGGATTCCAAACATGATATTTCCGATGCCGTGACCAAGGGGGGAAACGAGATCATGAGCCGCCGCACCGGGGAATGCTACAGCGAAGTGGTGTTCGAAACCGCCCGGGGACGCTTCTGCTGCAATTGGAGCCAGCGCCGGGCCTATAAAAAATCCGACGGCAACCTGGGGGATTCCCGCCACGAAATATCCGACGCCCTTACGGGCAAGGTCCTGGAGACCAAAAAACGGGAGGTGGCCAATCGCATCGAAGCGGAGACCGGCATGGATTTTGATCGGTTCACCCGTTCCATGCTCCTGGCCCAGGGCGGCTTTTCCGCCTTTCTGGCCGCATCCCCCGACGACCGCTCCCCCATCCTGGAACAAATCACGGGGACGGGGATCTATTCGGAAATTTCCATGGCCGTCCACCACCGCCTCAAGGCCGAAAAACAGATCCGGGAAGAGATGAAGTCCCGCACCGCCGGCATTCCCATCCTCAATGAAGAAGAAAAGGAAACCCTGGAGGCCGACCTCGAGGCAAAGGAGGGGGATCGCAAGGATCGGGTCCAGGTTGTCCGGGACCAGGAAAAGGATCTGGCCTGGAAAAAAGGGATTCTGGATTTGGAAACGGAAATGGCGGAGCTGGACAGCCGGGGGAAGACCCTGGCCCGGGACCAGGAGGCTTTCAAGGGCCAGGAAGAGGCCCTGGCCTGGGCACAAAAGGCCCGGGAGTTGGAATCGGATTATCAGATCCTTTCCGCCGGCAGGGACAAACGGGAACAGGACGCCCGTATCCTCAAGGAAGAACGCAATCGGTTGCCCCAACTGGAACGGAATCTGGCCACCCGGAATCAGGCCAGCGACCAGGCCAAAAAGGCCCTGGACCAGTGGATGGAAAGCTGCAAACAGGGGCTGGCCCAGATTAAGGTGGTCCGGGAATTGGACCTGAAACTGGGGGAAAAACAGACCGCCGTCACCACGGCCCGGGAAGAGGTGGGAAAGTGGAAAACCGCCCTGTCCAAACGGGAGGGTGAGTTGGTCCAGGCCCGGAAGCAGGAAGAGGAGCTGAAGGCCGTTCTCAAGGAGATCCAAAACTTCCTGGAAACCCAGGGGCGGGACCAGGGGCTGGCCACGGCCCTGGCCGGTATCGAGGCCCGGGTGGCGGAATTGGCCAAGATTAAAGAGCAGCGCCAGGCCATGCAGGGGGAGTGGAAGCAGTTTAACCAGAGTCTGAAAGCCGCCGACCTGGCAGCGGAAAAGGCAGAGGCCCACTGCGGTGGCCTGGAAAAGGAAGAAGACCGGATCATTGCCCGCATTGAAGCCCTGGAGAAAAAGCTGGCCCATTGCCTGGACGGTAAGCTTTTGAGGGAATACCGGGCGGAGAAGGAAGCCCTGCTCCGGGAACAGGGCCACATTAAAAAGATCATTTCCCTGGAGGCCGAGCGGGAAAAACTAAAGGCCGGGGAGGCCTGTCCCCTGTGCGGGGCCCTGGACCACCCCTTTGCCCTGTCCGAGTTGCCCCGGTTGGATGAGACCGAGGCCCGGCTTTCCCAATTGGGTCGCATCATCCAGGAGGCGGAAACCCTGGAGCATGAAATCCGGGGGCTGGAACTCAAGGGCAAACACCAGGCCCAGGAACGGATGAATGCGGAAAATCAGGCCGCCCGTGCCCGCAGCGACAAGGAACTGGCCCGTCAGCGCATGGACCAGTGCGAGGCCAAGGGCCGGGAGGTCAAGGCCCAGATGGACCGCCTGGGCAGGGATTTGGATACGGTGTTGGAACCCTTTGGGGAAAAGCTTCGCACCGCAGCCGATTTGGCCGGCATCTGTGCCAATCTCGTCCGCCGCAGGGATGCCTGGGCGGCCAAGGACAAGGAGCGGGACAGCCGCTCCCGGGAGCTGGAAGGAATCCAGACCGAGATCCGCCACCTCACCCGGGCCACCAAGGAACAGGTGGAGGGACTCCAGGAGCGGCGCCACGCCCTGGAGCGACTGGAGAAAGAGGCCAATGCCCTTTCCATGGAGCGCCGTCAAGCCTTTGGAGATAAGGATCCCGATGCCGAAGAGGCCCGGTTCCAGGCCACCACCGACCAGGCCCGTGAAGCCCTGGAAAAAAGCCGGGAGGCCCAGGCCGGGGCCAAGGAAGAAAAGGACGGCTGCGACCAGCGCATCAATACCCTGATCCAGACCTCGGCCCAGGAGCTGAAGCGGGTGGGGGATCTCAGCCAGGCCTTTGACGGGAAATTGGAGAAAATCGGATTCCAGGACGAGGCCGACTTTCTCCGCCGCCGCATGGCCAAGGAGCGGCTATCGGCCCTGGAAAACCAGGCCCGGGAATTGGTGGACCGGAAAAAGGAATTGGAGGCCCACCGGGCCGACCGCAAGGAAAAGCTGGAAACCGCCCGCAGGGAAAAGCGAACCAACCTGGCCCTGGAGAAGCTGGAGGCCCGGGTGGCCCAGTCCAGGGAAAAAATGGAAAAGCTGGGGGAGGAGATCGGTGCCCTGAACCAGCGCCTCACCGACAATGCCGCCGCAGAAAAGAAACTGGCCGCCGTGGTGGAGGAGATCCAAAAGCAGGACCGCGAGTGCCGCCGCTGGGAGGCCCTCCATGGACTCATCGGCTCGGCCGACGGGAAAAAGTACCGGAATTTTGCCCAGGGTCTCACCTTTGAACAGGTGGTGAACCAGGCCAATCAACAGCTGGTGCGCATGACCGACCGCTACCTTTTGGTCCGGGACCAGGACGAACCCCTGGCCCTGAATATCATGGACCAATACCAGGCCGGGGAGATCCGATCCACCCGGAACCTGTCCGGCGGGGAGAGTTTCATCGTCAGCCTTTCCCTGGCCCTGGGACTGTCCCGCATGGCCGGGGCCAAGGTCCGGGTGGATTCCCTCTTTTTGGACGAGGGCTTCGGCACCCTGGATGAAGAGGCCCTGGAAGTGGCCCTGGACGCCCTGGCCGGCCTTCACCGCGAGGGCAAGAGCATTGGGGTGATTTCCCATATTCCCGCCTTGAAGGAGCGCATCGGCACCCAGATTGTCATAGAACCCCGATCCGGGGGAAAGAGCATGATTTCCGGCCCCGGCGTCACCCGGTTGTAATTGTGGAATACCCCCAGCCATTGATTTCCCCGGATGGTAATGGGGGGGATTCGCCATGGGGCCGTTGATGCACCCCGGGACCCTTGCCGGCGGCATCCGAAAAGAAGCGGATTTAATAATTAATGGAGCAGAGGTGAAATATATGGGAGAGGCGCAGCATTTTCTGGATGGGTTGGCGGATATTTACCAACGATTGGATTTGGTGTTGGAAGGGGATGATCTGGGACTGTCCGGGGAAAATTTCTGTGGAGATTGCATACTCTGCTGTTACCATAACTATCGTTTTCCCGTGGGCAGTCTTGAACTGGCTTTCATGGAATCCCAGGGCCATGTGATAACCGACCATTATCTGGATTTTGTCAACGGCCGGATCAAGTCGCCCAACGGCGCTTTACCCCTCTGCCCCCACAGCAGCCCCGAGGGGTGTATTATTTATGGGGCCCGCCCCATGTGCTGCCGCCTTTACGGATTTTCCCCCCACAGGGAGCCCATGCCCGGATGTGTTTACATTCCCCTGGGAAAACAGACCCGGAAGCGTTGGTCCATGCTCCAGCCCCTATTCCATGAATTCCTCCGACTCAGGGAAGCCCATTGCGTTGAAATGACGTCCCCGCCACGGACCTTGACCGATTTTCTGGGCCTGGGGCGCCACCATTTATTGGCCGGGGATTTCCACCGCGCCCTTGGGTTGATACACAATGCCCTGGCCCTGAACCCCAAGGATCCCCGGGCCCATTTTACCCTGGGAGAATACCATGACCAGCGGCAGGAGGGGGACAAGGCATTGATCCATTTCCTGGACAGCCTGGAGCTGGATCCCACGGATTATAACACCCATGTTCGCCTGGGGCGGATCTACGGCAACAAAAATGACTGGAGCCGGGCCTTGGACCATTACGTCCGTGCCCGGGAACTGGACCCCCACTCTCCCCTCCATTGGATGTTGGCCGGATCGGCCCATTTTGCATTGGAGCAACAGGCCGAAGCCCGATCCCACATGGAAAAGGCCCTGGCCCTGAATCCGGACCCGGACCTTTCCCGGTTGTGCCAAAATTATCTTGATCTCTGTCCGGATTCCCCCTGAGTCCCAGGCCGGCTTTCATACGGGCCGGTGACCTCCCATGCCCGGATTTTGTGAATGGGACACTCCGATTCCCCTCGGCAATCGGGGTGCAGGTGGCCGGGCTGGGAGGTGGCGGTTGGGATGGCCCCCGTCAATACATCTATACTTTGGGGCGCAAATTTCCCGAAGGATTTTGGTTATACGGCTTCTCCGAATAATGCCATGAGCCGTTCCTGCATGGCCTGGGTCACGGCCCCACGGTCATGGCCGCCCTTGAGGCGTTGGGCCAGGAGTTTGCCGGCCTGGGCCGCCGCTTCCATGACCTCGGGCTGCTTGGTGACGCTGGGGATCATCTCCTCGGTGATTTTAAATCCGGCTTCCTGGGTCATGGCCGGGATTCCCACCTGACAGGTTTCTCCGTAACCACAGCTGTAACAGGAGGCCGCCCCCTGGCCGGATACCTTGGCCACGGTCTCAATGAAGTTGTAGAGGAATAGCCCCTCCAGCTCATCGGCGGGTGCCTGGCCTGCGGTGCCGCCTACGCCCACGGCCACGGCCAGTTTTCCCCATAGTTTGTCCCCGGTCTGGTGGCGGAATTGGAAGCAGCGTTCCATGATCGCCCGGGAGGATACATTCATCCCCGCATAGTAGTTGGGGGCGCCAAAGACAATGGCATCGGCCTCCACCATTTTTTCCCACAGGGGGGTGAGGTCGTCCTGGATCTTGCAGACATTATCCTGGACGCATCCCAGGCAGGCGGAACAGCCCCGGACCAGTTTCTTGCCGTGGAGGCTGAAGAGTTCATACTCCATCCCCGTGTTTTCCAACACCGTGTTCACCAGGATGTTTACCCCTGAAGTCTCTGATTTTCTCGGGCTGCCTGAAATACCTAAAATTTTCATTTTCCACTCCTTTTGTTCTATGGGTTCCAGAAGGGTCTCCCCCTGATGATCCGGGTTATAGTCCAGGGGGGAAAAGGGGTCTGTAGCAAATGTTACACCGTGGTATTTTTTTGTGGAATTTATCCATTTCCGGGGAAAGGTCCATGGAATAATTCCGGCATGCTAGCCCAGAAGCCGGGTGAGGATGTCCATCCCCCGGTCCAGTTCCTCCAGGGATTCCGGGCCGGTGAGGGAGAGGCGCAGGGCCTGGGGCACGGGGTCGCTGCCCACGGCAAAGCGCTGGGCGCAGAAAATATTAAGTCCTTCCTTCCGGGCGGCCAGCTCCAATTGGTGGCTGTCCATACCCCGGGGCAGGGTGAGCCAGAGGAAGAAGCTGCCGCCGTTGCCCTGGATTTTGGGGAGGGACGTTTTGTCCAGCCCCCCGTCTTGAAGCCGGGATAGTACCCGGTCCCGGCGGCGTCGGGCTTCGGCCTGTTTGGCCTGGATTACTCTTTCGGCGGTCCCATTGGTGATCCAGGCCGCGGCCAGGGCTGCATTGAGGGTGGGGGCCATCCAGATGGTGTTGAGCACGGCCTGGGTAAAGGGCTTCCGCAGTTGGCGGGGGACCACCACAAAGGCGGTGCGCAGCCCCGGGAGAAATGCCTTGGAAATGGCGGCAATGAAGAGTGCGTGGTCCGGGATCCGGGCAGAAATGGGGAAATTCTTCGGTGCTTCCGGGGCCAGCTCCGGCCGGGTGAGGGCATAGGTGTCGTCCTCCAGGAGGAGGAGCCTGTGCCGGGCAATGACCCGGGCCATTTCCTCCCGTCGTTCTGCATCCATGCAGGCCGTGGTGGGGTTCTGGCAACTGGGCATGAGGAAGACACCCTGGACGGCATCCCTGCGGCAGACCCTGTCCAGGGCTTGGGGGACCATGCCCTGGTCGTCCATTTCCACCGGGGTGAGGCCGATGCCCAGCATCTGGGCCAGGGCCTTGAGGGCTGGGTAGGAGAGGGCTTCCACCGCCACGCGATCCCCCCGGGTGAAAAAGGAGATCAGGGCGCAGGTGAGGGCGTGCTGGGCCCCGGCCGTCACCACAATATTCTCGGCCGGGGCGACCATGCCGTACCGTCGGGCCCAGATCACCCCGGCCCGCTGGTGTTCGGCCAGGCCGGCCGGTGAGGTGTATTTGAAGAATCGGTTGAATTGGTTTCCCCGGGACAATCGGGCCAGCTCGGCACCGGCGTCGGGGTCCTGGGCGTAGAGGGGGGCCACCAGCCCCATTTCAACCATGCCCGGGGCGTGGGGTTCCAGGGGAACCAGACAGGTGTCGGTGTCTGCATCGGCGGCCACAAA
>JAKSBM010000844.1 GCA_022361135.1 Desulfobacterales bacterium
AAGGGTATGGTGAATGTCCATGATCATTTAAATGCGTCCTATACCTTGGCTCTAATATCCAACGGCCCGGCCGTCCCGTCTGGGATCGGCACCGCCGTGTCGTTCTCCGGTGACCGGATCCAGGGTCACCCCCTGGGCGCCGCCGAAATAAAGGTCATACTCTTTCTTCACCGACAATACATGGCCCCGGGATTCCAATGCCTTACGGACCTCTGGAGAAATCCGGGATTCCAGTTTCAACTCTCCGCCCTGGTATTGGCTGATGCGGGGGGCATTGATGGCGGCCTGGATGTCCATGGAATGGTCGATGAGGTTACTCACCAGCAGGGCCAGGGTGGAGATGATCCGCTTTCCCCCCGGGGTGCCCAGGGTGGCAAAGGGAACACCGTCCTTGAGAATCAGGGTGGGGCTCATGCTGCTCAGGGGTTTTTTCCCCGGGGCAATGGAGTTGGCCTCCCCTGGTTTCTTGGTAAAATCATCCATTTCATCGTTGAGCAACACCCCGGTGCCCGGGGCGGTGATGCCGGAGCCGAAAAAATGGTTGATGGTTTTGGTCACGGCCACCATGTTGCCCTGGGCATCCACAATGGAATAATGGGTGGTGGATCCGCTTTCATATCCCCAGGGGTCTCCGGTCCCAGGATCCGTGGCTGCCCCGGCCATGTTGATACGCCGGAACTGGGCCTTCCCATAGGCTTTGGAGGTGAGCCCCTCCAGGGGTACTTGAATGAAATCCGTATCCGCCATGTAGCGGGCCCGGTCGGCATAGACCAGTTTCATGGCTTCGGCCCAGGCATGCCAGCTCTCTGGGGTGTTGAAGCCCAGTTTTTCCATATCAAAATGTTCCATGATATTGAGCAATTCAATGACATGGGTGCCGCCGGAGCTGGCCGGCGGGGCGGAAACGATGTCATATCCCCGGTAGCTGCCGGACACGGGTTTTCGGAAACGTACCCGATAAGCCGCCAGGTCTTCCAGGGTCATCACCCCGTTGTCCTGCCGCACTGCGGCCACAATTTTCTCGGCAACCTCTCCTTTGTAGAATCCATCCCTGCCCTTTTCGGCAATGCGTCTCAAGGTATGGGCCAGATCCGCGTTGCGGATAACCTCCCCGGCCTCCTTGGGAAATCCGTCGGTGAAATAGATGGCCGCAGATGACTCAAAAAGATCCAGCAGATCCATTTTTTTCATGATCAGATCGGCCATGACTTGGGAAACCCGAATACCGTTTTCCGCATAGGAAATGGCCGGGGTCATGAGGGTAGTGCGGTCCATGGTGCCGTATTTTTCCAGTGCCGTTAAGAGACCGGCCACCTCACCGGGAACGGCCACGGAACGCCCCCCCACCGCCGCCGGGCTGAATCCCCGCTGGTCCAATGCGGGTCGCCCCTTGTCATTGAGTTTAAACATATCGGGAGCGGCTTTGGCCGGGGCCGTTTCCCTGAAATCAAGGAAGGCCACCTCCCCGGTCTCTGCCAGACGCACCATCATGAATCCGCCGCCGCCCAGGCCCGAGGCGTTGGGCTCCAGCACGCCCAGGGCAAACCCCACAGCCACGGCGGCATCCACAGCGTTGCCACCACTTTTCAGGATATCCACCCCCACCTGGCTGGCCAGGGGATGGGCCGTGGCCACCATGCCGTGGCGGCTTACGGCATCCCGTTTGGAAAGATTCGCTCCGGCAAATCCCGGAACAGGCACAAGTAAAAGAACAAGGATAAAAAATGCAAAGGATTTTAATCGATGGGCCAATGGCATCAGGGTTACTCCTTGAATTTGAAAACTAAAATCATATGAACAGGGACAGGGGAAGTCCGGCCACATTGCCGCAGCCAAAGATCTTTTCCCCGGGTTGAATCTGGGAGACCAGATCCCGGACGGTTTTCACGGATAAATAGGAGGTGCCGGGGATCCGTCCATGGGGGCGGTCACCGATGATGTCCACCCGGTGCCAGGGTGGACGACCCAGCCAGCCGGCAAAGCTTTTGAGCCGTTCACTCCGGTTGCGGCGGTGGTTGTAAAGAATCCGGGTCTCTGCGGGATGCCACCCCAGCCCTTCAAAAAGGGTCCGGGTGCTCTGGATGTCGTTGACGGTGAATGCGGTGGCGATTTCACCGGAGCCCAGGGCCCGGACCTGGAAATCATGGATATCCTTTTCCAGGGCCTGCATTGCCGGTTGGCAGGCACCGGCACCCAGACCGT
>JAKSBM010000376.1 GCA_022361135.1 Desulfobacterales bacterium
CCTCCGGCAAAGGACATGTCCACCACCTGCTTGCCCTTGGCCGAAAGGATGGAGGCATATTCATGGGCCTTGGCATGGAGGATCACCGACGGCACCCCCCAGCTTTGCATCATGTTCCAGGGGCTCATGCCCGTCCCGCCGCCGGAGCCGTCGATGGTCAACAGATCCAGGTCGGCATCGGTGGCAAACTTAATGGCCATGGCCAACTCCTCCATGCCGTAGGAACCGGTTTTCAGGGTGATCCGGCCAAAGCCCAGCCCCCGCAGGTATTCCACACTGGTCATGAAGTCTTCCTGAACAGCCTGGGTGGAGGAAAGGTGGGTTCCCCCCAACCGGCTGTGGCGGGCAAAGGACTTGATGGCCCCCTGCTCAAAGCCCTGGCGGACCTCCGGCTTTGAAGGATCGGGGTCCACCACATATCCCCGATCCTTGAGGAAGGTGGCATATTCCAGGCTGCGGACCTGGATTTCTCCACCGATGTTCTTGGCCCCCTGGCCCCACTTGAGTTCAATGATGCATTTTTCCCCGTATTTATCCACCACATACTCGGCCACACCGTTACGGGTATCCTCCACATTGAGCTGGACGATGACGGCACCATATCCATCGTAATATCGCAAATACGTATCAATGCGACGATCCAACTCCGGGGCCGAGGTGATTTTTCCCTTACCGGTTTTGCCCGCCTCGATGGTGGACTCCCGGTCCACCCCCACCACATTTTCGCCGATGACCACGGGAATCCCCACCAGGGCGCCGCCCATGGCAAAGGAATCCCAGTATTTTTCCGCAATGAAGGTGGACCCCAGGGCGCCGGTCATCAAGGGCATTCTCACCCGGGTTTTCTTCTGCTTTCCAAACTCGGTTTCCAGGCTCACATTGGGAAAGATGCAATCGTCCGGGCTGTTGGTCAGCCCCTCCCCCACCCCCTGGGCCCCATAGGCGTAGCCCTGGATCCGCAGGGAATTATAGGACACCCCCACGTGGCTGGTGTTATTGGCCCCGGCCGTGACCAGGCCAAAACTTCTGGGGTAGAGGAGCTTTCTCCCCACCATACTGGACAGCCAGGTTTCGCACTTGCCCTTGCAATCGGCGCGGCAAAGGGAACAGAGGCTGGATTCACAGGCATCTCCCCGGTTTTTGGTTCCCAGGGCATCATTGGACTTGGAAAATCTTTTCTCCATGGCAACACATCCTCCTTAAGGGTTGAGGATCACCGCTTTTTTTCAAATGGAGAAATATGCTTCCCACCCCATTTCAGCCGCGATCCCGAAGGGACACAGAACATCTGTCACCTCTGATTCCAGGCATCGTCGGCTGAAAACCAAAAGCAGAAAAAAAGGCGTCTCCAACCCTTCTCCGGGCAGGACGACGCCTTTGTCGAACCGATTTGTAGGGATCCACACCATTGTGCATCCCACATGGGATCTTCTTGAATTATCTAAATATTTCTCCCCTGTCAAGGAATCCAAACAAAAACACAAGCCATTGATTCCCAAGGCAAATTAAAGGGTTTTCCCTACTTCATTCCTTTAACACCGGTGGCCCCGCTGTTTCCACAAATTCACTAGAAAGGCTTTTACCGGCAGCATGCCCACTTCCACCCCTTTGATTGTTTTCCCCCTGATTTATCAAATTATATTTGACTATGAAGCATGGGTTATTTTATTGAAACAATGTTTACAGACTTTAAAAAAATGGACCAAGGAGAGACCATGAAGCGGATCCGATTGGGCTGCGCCCCCCTTTACCCCCCCACAGAATTGCTCCACGCCATGGGCTTAACCCCCATCTCCATCTGGGGAAAAACCATGGGACGCCCGGCCAAGGTGCCCCTGGCCGATTCACGGCTCCAGCCCTATGTCTGCGGCCTGGCCCGGCAATTGACGCAACAACTGATCCCAGGGCAGAACGGGTCAGATAATGGGCTTTCCCTGGATGGTCTACTCTTTTACAATGCCTGCGACACCCTCCGCAACCTGCCGGAAATCCTCACCCGAGCCCTGCCCCGGCTCCCCCTGCTCACCTTCCACCTTCCGGAAATCTCCCTGGAATCCGGTTCAGGGCAAGACTGCCTGGCCCGGGAAATCCAGAGCCTGATCCAGAACCTGGAAAACACCTTTGGTTGCCGATTTTCCAGAACACGTTTCCACGACAGCGTTCTCCTGTTCCGGGAACTTCGACGGGCGGTTGAAAAGTTGGAGCAGCTGGCCCAGGCCGGAAAATTAAATTTTTCCGACTGGGTTGACCTCATGGAGGAGTTGCCGGCACAGACAGCCGAAGCCGGACTGGAAAAGTTGAACCAGGCCCTGGCATCGGCCCCGTCGACACCCCGGTGCCGGGGGCCCCGGATTCTTGTCAGCGGCATCCGCCCCCCGGCCAATCCCGAAGATGTGGATCGGGCCGGCCTCTGGGTGGTGGCCGACGATTTTGCCCTGGCCCACCGGAGCCATGGATACATCCCCAAGGTCACGGACGATCCCTTGGCCTATTACCTGGATTTATACACCCACCACATCCCCTGTTCCACCCTCCACCACACCGCCCCAAAGCGGTGGGGCCATTTAAAAACGCGGCTATGCCAAAGCCGGGCCCAGGGCGTGGTCTTCTGGGGGGAAAAATTCTGCGAATACGAATACTTTGACCTGCCCGATATCAGGGAAAAACTCCGCCGGAACGGCTTCCCCAGCCTGGCATTGGAAACCAGTCTGGACGGCGGGGTACCCGGGGAAACCCAACGCACCCGGTTGGAAGCCTTTGCCGAACTTCTGGAAAACAGCCCCGCCCCCCAATGGACCAGCCACCAAGGAGAAACCAGCCATGGATAAACGAGTCAAATCCCAAGCCGGAAAAAATTTAAGCCGGATCATGGCCCAAAGCTATATGCAGGACCTGGAACGTGCATCCCAGGGCGCCTTTGTGGTCTGGATGGCCATCATGGTGCCCGCGGAAATCTTGGCTGGATTCCCCAACCTTGTCTTTGCCATCCCGGAAAGCCATGCCGCCATGACCGCGGGCAAGGGACTGGGCCCGATCCAATGCGAAAAGGCCGAAGCCCGGGGGTACAGCATGGACCTTTGCTCCTATGCCCGCATTGACATGGGATCGGTGTTTGACAATGGCAAGGATTCCCCGGTGGGAGGATTGCCCAGACCCGACCTGCTCATATCCAACACCAACAATTGCGCCCTTTTGGTGAAATGGTTCAATGTCTATGAAAGACGATTTTCCATTCCCCACTTCACCCTGGACGTCCCCTTCTGCTATGAATCCCAAACCCGGGATCATCATACCTATATTCGAAATCAATACCTGGAACTCATTGACCTGATCCAACGGATGTCCGGCCAGACATTCGACCCGGATGCGGCGGCCCAGGCCGTGGCCCACACCACCCAGGCCCTTGTCCATTGGAAGGATTTCCTCTCCCATGCCCGCCACCGGCCCTCGGGGATCACCGCCTTTGATTCCTTTGTCCAGATGGCCCCCTTCCTCACCCTGCGGGGAAGGCAGGAGCTGGTGGATCATTACGCCCTCCTGGCCCAGGAAACCCGGGAGCGGGTGGCCCACGGAAAATTTCCCGTCCCCAATGAAAAATATCGCCTCTTCTGGGACAACATCGCCCCCTGGCATCAATTGTCCACCATGTCCAGCCGTCTGGCCCGGCTGGATGCCAATATCGTGGGCGCCTCCTACACCGCATGCATGGGCAGCGTGGAAGGCAGCTTCAACCTATTCCCCTACGAGAATACGGATCCCTTGGACTACCTGGCCCGGACCCAGAACGCCACGGTCTGCCCCCATGGGATGGCCCTGCGAAAAAAATCCATGGACCAGGCCGTGGAGGAGCTGGAAATTGACGGGATTGTCTTTGCCTCCAACCGGAGCTGTAAGGTGTATTCCATCACCCAGATGGATCAGATGCGCATGGCCCGGGTGCCCTCGGTGATGGTGGAAGTGGACCATGCCGATGCCCGGCAATACAATGAAGAGGGGGTATTCCTTAGGATTGAAGCCCTGCTGGAAAAAATTGAAGGGAAAAGGGGAAATCCGTCACCCCAAGGGAGTTGAAAGGAAAGAAAAGGGGATCATGTCCATCAATGCCCCCCCTAAAAAGACTCAACCCCCTCCAGCCACTGCCAAAGGGGGTTTCACAAAACAATAACCTAGGGATCGTAATTAGATCACGGTTACATTCGATGCAGCAGGTCCTTTCTGTCCCTGTTCAATATCGAAAGAGACTCTGTCGCCTTCATTCAGAGACCTGAAACCGGATGAATTGATGTTTGTGTGGTGTACAAAAAGGTCTTCCCCATTTTCCTGTTCAATGAATCCAAAACCTTTTGCGTCATTAAACCATTTTACGATTCCTTCTGCCATTGTGACTCTCTCCTTAAAAAATTTGAGTTTTGTTTCAAACTGTGAGGTATTTGCCACATGGTCCTGCCACTCTGACAAGCTGTATCCCCCCCAATGCGAAACACGCGACGCCCCAACCCCGGGACTTAACGCACTCATTTTCATATGCGATATAAAAAAGAAAAACAACCCCTATATTACTTTTTTCCAAAATCTATTTTTGGTAAAAGGAATTAAGCAAAAATAATGTGAAACTTTTACATAGAATGAATTGGTTTTAATTTCCTTGCAGTTCAGAAGTTTCCGTTTTTTCAGGATTCTTTCTCCCCACCCCATTCCACCACAATGTGGCACACTTCATTTTTCCTGCCCGGCAATGCCCAAACATCCCCCCTTCCACCCATTTCTTACCCACCGAAAAAATGAGCAGAGAAGGATAACGAATCAGGAAAAATCAGACAATAAAAATAGTACGTCGCCGTACCGCTTTGCGAAACAAAACCCAAGAAAGGGGCGAAGGGGAAATCACCCCCCTTTCCAAGGCATCATAGTTTTAAAATCATGAAAACGAATTCCCCCTGGTTGAAATCCACGATCAAATTCGCCCCGCGTCCTTCGGCATAGCGGACCCAAAAGGGTTTTTCGTGGACTCCGCATTCGTAATCCGGATAGCTTTCTCCGGTCTTCCCATTTTTCCAGGAGAGGATCATGGGATGGTCACACCGCCCCAGGGCCAGATCCCGGGCCCGCTTTTTGGCGGTTTCAAAATCAAATCCAGGTGAATCCACACTTAACTTGAAATGTTCAACCGCCGAATCTTCCGACTCTTTACTGATATGGACCATGCTTATCCTCCATTGCCATTGCTTAAATTCCAATTTCCTTCATCTTTGTTATACTCTATGGCCGGTTTTAGGAATTGACAAGCCAGGGCTTTCCATATAGAGATTCGGCAGAAGGGAGATGCCATTGAAACAAGCCAAAACCCAAACCCGATTCAAACCTGGAAACTGGATACTTAAACTCCTGATAAAATTTATTTTCCTCATGGTTGCCCTGACGGCATGCCAGGTCTTTGCATTCAAATACCTGAACCCTCCGGTAACCATGAATATGATCTATGAATATTTGTCCCACCAATGGTTCCAGACCCCCCATGTGGAGGCCCGCTATGAATGGCGGGATATGGATGAGATCTCACCCCATTTAAGGCGGGCGGTTCTGGCTTCCGAGGACCAGCGTTTTCTGAAACACAATGGGTTTGACTTTGAAGAGATTAAAATCGTCCTGAAAAACCTGGCCCGGAACAAGGGTATTCGGGGAGCGAGCACCATTTCCATGCAGGCGGCCCGTTCCCTTTTTCTGCCCTCCAGCCGTCATCCAGTCCGGAAACTTGCCGAGGCCTGGTACACCCTTCTAATTGAAGCCATCTGGGACAAGTCCAGAATCCTTGAGGTCTATTTAAACACCGTGGACTGGGGAACCGGCCTGGTGGGATGTGAGGCCGCATCCCAGTCCTATTTCGGCCACAGCGCGGCCCGAATCGGGCCGGAACGGGCGGCCCTCATGGCAGCCATTCTCCCCAGCCCCCACAAACGCTCCCCGGTCCGCCCCACCCCCTATTTGAAAAAAAGGGCCCAACAGATCCGCAGGCAGATGAAATCCATGCCCTTGATCAACTAGCCTGGGATGGCCACCGACACGGATGGCCCTCGCCCCCTGCGGAACGCCATGGCAGCATCCCCCTTTGCCCCGGACCAGCTCCCCCATTCGGTGTGGTTCATCCACCACCAAGGGCCAATAAAAAACGCCTGGTCCCGGAAACCCGGGACACAGGCGTTGAATGGCAAAAATGCTATAATAAAATCTATTGGAAGTCCATCAACTCCACTTCAAAAATAATGGTGGAGCGGGGCGGCACCATGCCGGGGTAACCGGCAGCCCCAAAGGCCAGGGGATAGGCGACAATCAAACGCCTTTTTTCACCCTTTTTCATACCCAGGACCCCCAGGTCCAGCCCGGGGATAATTTCCCTGGCGCCCAGGGTAAAGGATACGGGTTTACTCTGTTCCCGGGTATCAAAAAGGGGCTTGCCGTCGTCCAGCTGCCCGGTGAAATGAACACTGGCCTTCTGGTCGGCCTTGATTTCCTCGCCTTCTCCCGGCACCAGGATTTCGTAAAAAATCCCCTGGGTCAGGGAAAGGGCCGATGCCTTGGGATATTTCACCGCCCCCTGGGCCATGAATTGATCCATGTCCTTTTTCTGACGGGCCAGGGCCGCATCCTTAATTTTCCTCTGGACGGCCTCAAAGGCATTCTGGTCGTATTTAAAATTCTCCGCCGCCGCCCCACGGGCCTCAATGGTCACCCCATTGATGCGATCGCCCTTCTGGATGGCATTGACCACATCCTGTCCGGCAACCACCTTGCCGAAAACAGAATGTTTATTATCCAGCCAGGGCGTGGCCTTGTGGGTGATGAAAAACTGGCTGCCGTTGGTATTGGGGCCGGAGTTGGCCATGGAAAGGACCCCCGGTCCATCGTGCTTCAGGTCGGGATGGAATTCATCGCCGAATTTATACCCGGGACCGCCACGTCCCGTTCCCGTGGGATCCCCCCCCTGGATCATGAAATCCTTAATGACCCGGTGGAAGGTCAATCCATCATAGAATCCCTTGCCCGGTTCCTTGTTGGATGCCTTCTGCCCCGTTGCGAGGCCGGCGAAATTGATGACGGTGACGGGGACCTTATCATAGAACAATTGAATCAATATTTCACCCTTGGTGGTATCCATGCGGGCATAGAGGCCGTCTGCCGGCAGTTCAGCAGTCTGGGCCCCGGCCGGCGGGGTCAATGCCAAAAAACAAACAAGAGATAAAACAATACAACAAATTTTTTTGATTCCCATGGGGTTCTCTCTTTTTGGGGTTAGAAGTAATTCCCCATACAATATCAAATTGAAAGGCAAATTCATACGAATTTGAAATGGGTATCGGCCCGCTCGGGCAGGAGGATTCAATTGCGCAGGGATTCCGGGCCATGGGATGGGCCCGATTCAAGGCCAGGACCAATGGGGGAAACCCATTTAAAATCCAAAGGGCCAATGTTTCATCTCCAATGAACCCAATGGAAATTATCACGGGACGAAACGAAATCAGGCAAATTTAAACAAAGGATTTATTCAAGGGGGATTGGCTTGGGGAGGGGGAAAGATTCTGGAGAGAACCAGACGCCAAAAACAAAAAAAGCAGCCAATGGGCTGCTTCTATTACATTTTTAATGGGGTGAGTGACGGGATTTGAACCCGCGGCAACCAGGGCCACAACCTAGTGCTCTACCAACTGAGCTACACCCACCGCAAAAAACCTCTCCTAACTATCAGACGACCGAGCCTTTGGCAAGCTTTTTTTGAAATTTTTTTCATAAAACCCAAAGGGAATTTAAGATTGACCTCATGGGACGGTTTGATTATTATCCATCCCTATCGAACGTAACACAAGGCTATAAAAGGAAATGCCCATGAATTCACTTCTCATATTCGTTGTCCGGCTGATTCTCGGTCTGGTATTCGGAATTCTATTCACCCGCCTGTTCAAACCGGACTGGGGTATGTTTAACGGTGCAATGGTGGGTCTCGTTCTGGTGGCCCTGGCCTACGGCTCAAATTATCTGAGAAACAGAAACTCCTGATAGACGACTGGGGGAGCAACATTTGGAAAACATCATACTAGGTACGGCAGGACACATTGACCATGGTAAAACCAGCCTGGTCAAAGCATTGACCGGCATTGAAACCGATCGGCTCAAGGAAGAAAAGGAACGGGGGATCACCATTGAACTGGGATTCGCCTCCCTGGATTTACCCGACGGTACCCACCTGGGTATCGTGGACATGCCCGGCCATGAAAAATTTGTCAAAAACATGGTGGCGGGGTCTTCCGGGATCGACGTGGTGGTCATGGTCATTGCTGCCGACGAAGGGGTGATGCCCCAGACCCGGGAACACATGGAAATCTGCAACCTCATGGGCATTGAACATGGGATGATCGCCCTGACCAAAACGGATCTGGTGGATGAAGATCTGCTGGAGCTGGCCCTGGACGATATCCAGGATTTTGTCCAGGACACCTTTTTGGAAGGCAAAGCCGTGATTCCGGTCTCCTCGGCCACCGGCCAGGGGCTGGAGGAGTTCACCGCCACCCTTCAATCCATCTGCAACGCCCTGCCCCCCCGGAAGCAATCCTCCATATTCCGGTTGCCCGTGGACCGGGTCTTTTCCATGAAGGGATTTGGAACGGTGATCACCGGTACACTGGCCTCGGGAAAAATCAAGGTGGGAGAAGACATCATGGTCTATCCCCGGCGCATTGTTTCCAAGGTCCGAGGCATCCAGGTTCACTCCAGCGGCGTGGACGAGGCGGCAGCCGGCACCCGGACCGCCATCAACTTCCAGGGCCTGGACAAGGAGGCCGTCAACCGGGGAGATATCCTTTCCACCCCCGGGGCACTCATGGAAAGCTACATGGTGGATGCCCGCTTCCTCTACCTGAAATCCAACACCAAACCGGCCAAAAACCGCACCCGGATCCGCTTCCATTCAGGGACCAGTGAAATCCTGGGCTACATGATCCTCCTGGACCGTGAGGAACTCATGCCCGGGGATGAAGCCCCGGTCCAATTCCGGCTGGAGGCTCCGGTCTGCTGCATCAAGGACGACCGGTATGTGGTGCGTTCCTATTCCCCGGTAAAGACCATTGGCGGCGGGGCCATCCTCAATCCCGCCTCCCGGAAACACAAACGCAATGACAGCCAGGTGGTCCAGGGGCTGGAAGAACTCATGCTGGACGACATGGAGCAGAGCATTGGATTCTTCCTCTCCCTGGAAGGGTTCAAGGGGCTCTCCTTTAATCAGCTCCGGGTCATGACCCATATTCCCGATAAAAAACTGACCGGCCTGCTCCAGAAAATGCAGGCCCGCCAGGATA
>JAKSBM010000745.1 GCA_022361135.1 Desulfobacterales bacterium
CTATCTTTTGATTCCATTGAATCCAGAGCCTTACCCCTGGATCATTTCCTTGACCCGGCGGATGTAATCCGGGTTGGTGCCGCAGCAACCGCCCACGATTTCAACGCCCAGATCCTTGATTTTCTTGATGTTGCCGGCAAAAAAGTCTTCGCTTTCCGGGTAGAAAACCGTGTTGTTTTCCCCGGTCTGGGGCATGCCGGCATTGGGCTGGATGACCACGGGGCAGTCCACGCTGTCCCGGATCTGGCCGGCCAGGGTGACCATGGTATCGGAGCCCATGGAGCAATTGGCGCCCACGGCCGAGGCCCCTTCATCCACCAGGGCCTTCATGCTGGCTTCCGGTGCATTGCCCATGATGGTGAAAAATCCCTTGGGGGTTTCCTTGAAGGTCATGGTGGAAAAAACAGGCTTGGCCGAGACGGACTTCACCGCCCGGACGGCAGCCAGGGCCAGGTTCAGGTCAAAGATGGTTTCCACCATGAAAAAGTCCACCCCTTCGTCCTCCAGGATGGCGGCCTGTTCCTTGAAGGCCGCTTCGGCTTCTTCGGGTTTCAAGGGACCCATGGGGGCCAGCATTTCCCCCAGTGTGCCGATGTCTCCGGCCACATACTGGCCGGGTTTACAGACACTGCGGGCGATGCGTACGGCAGCACGGTTGATGTCTTCCATGGTCTCGGTGACCTTCATCTGTTGCAGCTTTAAGGCAGAGCCGCCAAAGGTGTTCACCGAGGCCACATCGGATCCGGCATCGTAATAGAGTTGATGGACCTCGGCAATGACATCGGGACGGGTCAGATTCCAGACTTCGGCGGATTCGCCGCCGGCCAGCCCCCGGGCAATGAGCATGGACCCCATGCCGCCGTCCAGGATCAGCCCCTGGGTTCTGACTTTTTCAAGTATATCCATGGGTAATTTCCTTTGTTATTGGGTTGAATATAACCTAAACGCTGCATTCTCTGCTTTGGGTTTTGGTGAATATTTAGATATATTCACCCGTTATTACAAAATGCTGCTAATTTCGCCTTCACCAAAATTCCGGTGGACCAAAACTCAAAACAATCGAACCCTACGGGAACGCCCTTTGTCTTGATCTGCTTCGTTCCCGGACATATGCGGTAGACGACTACAGCGGCATGTCCGGCGCCTTGCATATCCAACCAAAGGACGTTTGCAACTTTTAGGTATAAACCAAAATTGATATGCTAATGAAGTTTAATTGATTTGGCAATGGGAATTATGATTTTGACCCTGAAAATCTCCCATTTCGCAGGACCATGATTTTCCGGGCCAGATCCAGGGCGGGTTTGGTCCACCATCCTTCCATGTCTGCGGCGGTTTCCCTGAGCTTTTCCGGGATATCGATGGACTGGGGACATTTTTCCAGGCAGGCACCGCAATCCTTGCACATGGAAGCCAGGGCCGGCTTGCCGTTTTGGAATCCCCCCAGGAGGCCAAGGTAAAAGAGGGTGGCGCTTTTGTCCCGCCAGGCATGTTTGGCATTGTAAAGGTCAAAGCAGCGGGAAATGTCCACCCCGGCCGGGCAGGGCAGGCAGTATTGGCAGCCGGTGCATTCCACCTTCATGACCCGGCGGAAGGCCGCCACGGCCTGGTCCACCGTATCCAGTTCCCGGTGGGAAAAATGGCCGGCCAGGGCGGCCTCGGCAATGGTCAGGTTTTCATGGATCTGATCCATTTGATTCATGCCCGAAAGGACGGTGGTCACTGCGGGATGATTCCAGATCCAACCCAGGGCCCAGGCCACGGGGCTGCGTTTTTCCGAAGACTGGTTCCAGACCCGGGCCACCTCCGGGGGCGGGGTCTTGGCCAGATTTCCCCCCCGCAGGGGTTCCATGACAATGACGCCCAAATCCCGGGCTGCTGCGTATTCCAATCCCTGGGTGCCGGCCTGGTGGCCCGTGTCCAGGAAATTGTATTGGATCTGGCAGAAGGTCCAGTCAAAATCGTCCACAATGGGGGCAAAGTCCCGGGCTTCCCCATGGAATGAAAATCCGGCATTCTTGATTTTCCCCTGGGCCAGGGCCCGGGTTAAAAATTCAATCACCCCCCTGGATTTGGCGATGTCCCAGGTGCTGCCGTTGATGTTGTGGACGAGATAATAGTCGATGACGTCCGTGCGCAAGCGTTTGAGCTGACTGTCCAGGATCTTTTCCATCTCGTCCGTATTCCGGGTGAACCAATGGGGGAGCTTGGTGGCCAGTTTCACCTGGTCCCGGCGGCCGGTTCTGGCCAGGATTTTTCCCAGGAGGGGTTCCGAGCGACCCTGGTGGTAGGGATAGGCGGTGTCAATATAATTGACGCCGCCGTCCACGGCCTCGCAGATGAGTTGTTCGGTGCGTTTTTCCCGGATTAAGCCCATGCGGGTCGGGAAGCGCATGGCGCCAAAGCCCAGTACGGAAAGGCGATCTCCGGTTTTGGGGATGGTTCGGTATTGCATGGGACCTCCTGTGTGGGATTATGGGGTGCCGGTTACAATGCTGAGGATGTATGACTGATCAAGGGTTCGGGTGTACAGGGTCAAGGGGACGTCCTTTCCCCGGTGGCAGATGCGGTCCCCCAGGATTTCCACCTGGTGCAGGTTTTCGTTGAACCCCATGCCAATGTACTTGAGGAAGGCTTCCTTCAGGGTCCAGGATCGGAATACCCCCTCCGGGGTGGGATCCATGGCCTGGATTTCTTTCTGGGTAAAGGCGGTTTTCAAGAAATAGTCATCGGGCATGGGGGCAATGGCTTCAATGTCCAACCCCAGGTGGATATCGGGGGCCAGGCTCAGGCCCACCGCCGTGTAATTCCCGCTGTGGGACAGGGTGATGGAAAGATCCGGGACATCCTCCACATAGGGCGCTCCCTTATCGTGGTATTGGAGGGTGATCTCCGCCAGGGGGCGATCCGCTGACATGGTTGGATTTTCGCCTCCGGAGAGGGCGGAACGAACCAGATGCTTAATCATGAACCTGCCGCAGACCCACTCCATTTGCTTTTTCAATGCCTTAAAGCCGTTCAGGGTTTCCATTTCGCCGGCCGAGAGAAAAGCGTGGGAAAAATCCGATTCACGCATAATTTGATTTACCGCGGGTCGGCAGGTGTGATAGGAAGCAGATTTAAAAATACGCTTTAGCAGTGTGGATATTTGTGCATAAAAAATCGGAACCTCCGACTGGGGAAAGAAGCCGGTTCCGGGGACATCCATATAACGGTTGATTTGCATGGGGAAGATATACCCTAAGTTCACGGGTTTGGCAATCCCCGCCAATGGGAGCTCTTATGGATTCACGCACCACCCAAGGCCCACGGAGTTGGATGAAAACCGCCTCCGTGATTACTTTTGTTCTGATCTCAATTTTGATTTTGGCCGGTTATTTCAGCTATCAAACCCATCTCCGGAGTTATGCCCTGCAGGTGGAGGCCCGATGCCGGGATCTGTCGGCAGCCATGTTGGCCCAGATGGCAACCACCCCCCCACCGGGGGATCCCCGGGTCGTCCAGGCCCATTTCGCCACCCTGGCGAAACAATTGCCCGGCATCCAAATCATGGTCTATGACCTTAAAAATAAAGTTAAATTTTCCACCCTGCCCGGATGGATGGGCAAGGATTTCAGCGGGTTTCTGGGCCGGGACGATTTCAAGGCCGACAATGCGCGCATGCTGGATTCCGGGGAGCAGACGGAGATCATGACCCTGGCCGGTGGCGACGGGGTCTGGGAGGGCATGCTTTTTTCCGGGCGATTTTCATCGGATTGTCGCCAATGCCATGCCCCGGGTAAACCTATCCTGGGCGGAATCGGGGTTTTCCTCAGCCGGTCCCCGGAACAGATGGGACGGTTTCAGCGCCACGGCATGGCCATGGCCGGGGGTTTTGGTATCTTTGCCGTGGTCCTTGCATTGGTTTGGGCCATGTTCTTTCGCATGTCCAAATCCCTGGATGGCTCCATGTCCCGCATCAAGGACCAGTGCAGTGAAGTGGAGAATGCCGCCACCGAAGTGCGAACCCTGGCCGTTTCCGTGGATGAACAAGCCCACGGCGTGGAGGGGCTGAGTATCCAGGTCATGGACCTGGGGCGGGGGGTGAGCAGGCAAATGCAGGATTTGGTTTCCACCGGCGGAGAGTTCATTGAAAGCATCCGGGGGGTGAGCAGGGATGCCCAGTCCGTGAACGAGTGGGTGGGCTCCATGAACCAGACCCTGTCCAAGGCGTCGGACAATGTGGGCTCCGTGGCCGAGTCCGCCGTTGAAATGTCTGGATCGGTGAATTCCGCAGCCTCGGCCATGGAACAGATGTATGCCAGCCACAGCGAGATTACCAAGAGTGCGGCCGAATGTGCCCGGGTGACCAACGAGGCCGCCCAGAAGGCCCAGATCACCTTTGATCTGGTGAACCGGCTGGGTGAGGCTGCCGCGCAAATTGGGGACATCATCGAACTCATCAACGGAATTGCGGGAAAAACCAATCTTCTGGCACTCAATGCCGCCATTGAAGCGGCCGGGGCCGGTGAAGCCGGCAAGGGCTTTGCCGTGGTGGCCAACGAGGTTAAGGATCTGGCCAAACAGACCGCAGGGGCCACCGGGGAAATCCGTCGCATGGTTACGGATATGCAGGAACAGACCACCGATGCCGTGGATGCCATCCAGGGCATCAACCAGGTCATCGCCGATGTGGACGGTTTCATGGGAAGCATTGCCGCCTCGGTCGAGGAGCAGACCTCCACCACCAATGAGGTGACCCGCAATGTGGCCCATTCCGCCGAGTCCGCCGAATCCGTGGCCCGGAATATCCATTTGGCCGCAGAGAAAATCCACCAGGTTTCCGTGGACATGACCCGGATCATGGAATTGGAAACCGGAGTCTCCGACCAGATGATTGAGCTTGCCACCAATGTGGATGCGGTCTCCGACGTTGTGACCCGGACCCATGAACAGGTGGCCGACATCTCCCGCCAGGCAGACCGCCTCTCCCATTCCGTGGGCGATATCCACAACAATGCCCATGAACAATTGGAACAGACCCAGTCCCTGGAGGCCGTGGCCCGCACCCTGAATCGCAGGGCCCGGAGGCTGAAAATATGATTCCGGCCCAGGACCACCAGAATCAGATCGTTTCCTTCCGGCTCAAGGACACCCCCATGGGGGTACCCATCCTGGACATCCGGGAGATCCTGCCCATGATTCCCCTGACCCCGGTCCAGATGGCCCAGCCCCACATTGCCGGGCTGGTCAACCTCCGGGGGCGGATTCTCACCATTCTGGACATGGCTGTTCTTCTGGGCATGGAGCCGGTGACGCCCACGGCCCTGACCCACATGGTGGTCTTCAAGCACCACGATGCCGGATTCTGGGTGGATGAAATCGGGGATGTGATCACCCCGGAGACGAAGAGCATTGCTCCCATCCCCGCCAACATGGGCGCAGAACTTCAGGCCGGTTCCCGCCATATGATCAAATTGCCCCGGGAGGTGGTGGTGGTCCTGGAACCCGAGAAAATTCTTCGTCCTTTGATCTCAGATCCGGCCGGAGGTGACCGATGAATACCCCCCTGTCCGACGATGTGCTCATGGAATTTGTTTCCGAGATCCGTGAAGACCTGGCCCGGTTGGAACCGGATCTGTTGAACATGGAAGCGGCCGGGGCTTCAGTGGATTCGGAATTGATCAACCATGCCTTCCGGGCCATCCACAGCATCAAGGGCGGTGCCGGCTTTATCCAGTTCCAGGAATTGTCCCAGCTGGCCCACACCATGGAAAATGTGCTCACCTTGTTGAGGGAGAAGACCGCATCCCCCAATCCCGCCATCACCGATGCCCTCCTGGCCGGGCTGGACCGCATGAAGAGTCTGGTGAACAGGGAACCGGGTTCCGGCGCCGGGGAGGAATCCGTGGACCGGGAGTTGGAAATGCTGGAGGCGGTATTGAGCCTGACCCGGGCCCCCTTGGAACCCCGGAATCCGGAACCATGCGGGGACCAAACCCCTGGGGCCTCCGACGGTATTGTTACCCTTCGTCCCCTGGAGCCCCTGCCGGGATTTGGACGCCGGGGGTTTCCCGTGGCGGGGGACCGCCTGCATCGGGCCCTGGACAAGAAGCGATTCATCTACGGCGTTCACATTCCCTGTTCCTCGGATAGTGATGAACCGGTGCAGGATGTCACCGCCCTGGCCCGGGACATTGAATGCATGGGTGAATTGCTCTACCCTGAAAACCCGGCCCGGAATCTTGTCCGGGGGAACTCCCCCTACCTGGTGGTGGCCACCCTCCTGGACAAACCCCTGGTGGCCCGGGTTCTGGGCGTGGCCGTTTCCCAGGTGGCCCTTCTGGATCAGCAGTTCATGGATCCGGATGCCCTGCTTTCCCTTTGGGATGGGCAGGGGGGAAGCCAAACAGTATCTCCGGGGGACCAAGGTGATTCTTCTTCCTTCACCGAAACCCCGGTATTGGATTCCCTGTCCGAGGCCTCCTTGTCCCAAGGGCTTCCACCCAAAGAGTCCCAATACCAGGACCCTCCATTCAATGGCGCCGGTCCCATTGAATCCCCGGCCACGGTTTCCTTTAAGTCCCCCACGGTGCGGGTCCATGTGTCTTTACTTTCACGGCTCATGAACCGGGCCGGAGAGCTGGTCCTCTCCCGGAATCAGCTTCGTCCCTTGATGGAGCGCATGGGCCGGGAGGATTCCCAGGCATCGGCCATGATGCAGAACCTGGACATGGTGACTTCGGATATCCAGGAAACCATCATGCAGCTCCGCATGCAGCCCGTCTCCGGCCTCTTTGAAAAATATAAGCGGGTGATCCGGGATTTGACCCGGCAATTGGGGAAAAAGGTGGAATATTCCATCCGGGGCGGCAGCGTGGAGGTGGACCGGAATATTCTGCAGCAATTGGCCAACCCCGTCACCCATCTAATCCGAAACGCCGTGGACCACGGCATTGAATCCCCGGAAGAACGGTGCCGGGCCGGGAAGGATGAAATTGGAAGTATTTCCGTATCCGTGGTCCACCAGAGCGGCCATGTCCGGGTGGATATCCAGGACGACGGCCGGGGCATGGATCCCGAGGCGGTCCTGGCCCGGGCCCGTGAAAAGGGATTGGTTTCCGGGGGCCAGGCCCTTTCTGACAAGGAAAAACTCAATCTCATTTTTCTGGCCGGCTTTTCCACCTCCGATGCCGTATCTGAATTGTCCGGCAGGGGGGTGGGCATGGATGTGGTCAAGGCCAATTTGGAACGGCTCCGTGGCCACATTGAAATCCAGGCTGTTCCAGGCCGGGGCAGCTGCTTCTCCCTGACCATTCCCCTGACCCTGGCCATTGTGCCCTCCCTGGTGGTGGGGGAGGGGGGTGTGCGATTTGCCATTCCCCAGATCAATGTGAAGGAGGTGATTTACCTCACGGGCCAGGAGTTGCCCGAGCATGTGGAGAACATCGCCGGCCAGGAGGTACTCCGGCTGAGGGACAATCTTTACCCGGTGCTTCGCCTGCGTAATATTTTGAACATGGAGACCTATTACCGGGATGGGGAGACCGGAGAATTAAGGCCCGATCGTCGCCTCCGCATTGCCGACCGCCGTAGCATCCCCCTGGAACAGGGGGTGGGCAAGTTAAAGGGAGAGCCCATTGTCCCGGAGGTCTTGGCCAGGGATACACGCAAGGGCGAACGGCGCCGGAGAAAACCGGATCCAGCCTATGCCGTGGTCCTGAAATTGGGGTCCCAGCGTTTTGCCCTCCTGGTGGAGGACCTCTTTGACATTGAGGAGGTGGTGGTGGAACCCCTGTCGGAATTCCTCAAGGGCTTGAAGTGGTTTGCCGGGGCCGCCATCCTGGGGGATGGCCAGGTCATCATGGTTTTGGATGTCAATGGCATGGCCACCGGGGCCTGCCTGGCATTCGACACCATCCGGGCGGCGGTGGAAAGCCGGGGCCCGGATGGGGCCGTTGGTGAAGACATCGACCAGATGGATCTTCTGGTGTTTGAGAACAGTCCCGGGGAGTTTCTGGCCCTGCCCCTGGACCGGGTGGCCCGCCTGGAACCCATCCAGACCGAGGCCCTGCACCACAGCGGTGGCGTGACCTTTACCCGATTCAATGACCAGGCCTGCCGTCTGGTGGATCTGTCCGATTTCATTTCCCTTACCCCCTGTCCCTTGGACATTGGGGACCCCTTTGGCATCTTTTTGAAACATTGCAGTCCCCCGGCGGGAATCCGGGTGTCCAAGATCGTGGATACCCTGGCCATTGATCTGCCCCTGCTCGGGGATGAAACCGATCCGGAGTTGGTCCAGGGGCGGGTGTTCACCGGGGGAATGATGATCCAGGTTCTGGATGCCCAGGTTCTCTGCCGGAAAATTCAGCAACGGGCTTTGGCCGACGGACGTCCAGGGGGCGGCCAGGGGGATATTTCTGCTCCGCAGGGGGTGCAGGGGGAGGCTTCATGAAGATATTAATCGTGGACGACAAACCAGCGGTGCGATCCTCCCTCATGGGGATACTTACCCAGCTGGGATTCACCCGGGTTCTCCAGGCCAGGGACGGATTGGTTGCCTGGGATATTCTAAATGGTCCCGGGGAAAATGGGGGCGTGGATCTGGTGATCTCGGATCTGGAAATGCCGGGGATGAACGGGCTGGAGCTTCTGCGGCACATTCGAAGCGATGCCCGCTTTTCGGCCCTTCCCTTTATCATGGCCACCACGGTGAGGGATCGGGATTTGATCCTGGATATCATGAAATTGGGAATCCAGGCCTATATTTCAAAGCCCTTTAACCATGACATGGTTGAAATCAAATTAAAACAGGCAGGTCTTTTCTGACGTGTATCGGATTCTGGTGGCCACATCTTCGGAAATGACCGGGCGATTGCTTACGGGTATTTGCCGTTCCCTCAAGGGGGTGAGAACCTTTGGACCGGTGAAGGACCTTGCCATGCTCAAAACCGGTGTGGGGGACGGTGGGGTGGATCTATTGATTTTGGGATCGTCTTCCCCCTTCCAGGATCCCGACCTGGTCTCCCGGATTCGACGCCGGAGCCCGGAAACGGAAGTGGCCCTGCTCCAGGAGGCCGATGATCATGCCTCGGGTCGGGACATGGTCCGGGCCATGGCCCGGGGAGCCTGGGAATGGTTGGACGGTACCGCCCTGGATTCTCCCATCCGGCAAAGGGAATTGGGCCATCGCCTCACCGCCCTGGTGGGGATGCTTCGCAGCCGGAAATTATTACGCCTTCCCCGGGGGAAGCAGCCCCGGAATCGGTTTTTTATCCCCTGCCTGCCCCAAACCCGGAAAATTCGTTCATTTGGCGGGTTCCGTGCCCGGGTGGTGGCCCTGGCCGCATCCACGGGCGGTCCGGAGATCCTCAGCAATGTTTTACCCCTTTTACCGGCAAGCCTTCCGGCCCCGGTCCTGGTGGTCCAGCATATGCCCCGGGGGATGTGCCGGCATCTGGTCCGTCACCTGGACCGGCAATGTGAAATGAATGTTCGCCTGGGGGCGGAGGGCATGGAATTGAAGGCCGGGGGGATTTACATTGCCCCCACCGGGTACCACATGGGAATTTATCCACCGGACGGGGAGGGGGAACCACGGATCCACCTGGGGGCCGGTCCCCGGATCAACGGGGTCAAACCCTCTGCGGATTATCTGTTCTCCTCCATGGCCACGGCCTGGCCTTCGGGGATTTTAGCCGTGGTTCTCACGGGCATGGGCACGGATGGGAAAAACGGGGTGGCGGCCCTGAAGCAGCATGCCAATGTCTGCCTCACCCAGGCCGCTGAAACCTGCAGTGTCTACGGCATGCCCCGGGCCGTGGATGAGGCCGGCCTGTCCGATGCCAAATTGGATCCGGTCTCCATCACCCATCGCATCGTCTCCCTGTGCAACACCGGGGTGATGGCAACGTCTACTCCAACACCCCGGTAGTTCAATTCTTTATCACTTTATGGTGATTCTTAAAGTAAGGTTCCGATTGAATGGGCGTTTGTCCATATTGATTGCAAGGCTTTTCTCCCACCCCGGCGATGACGGGGGGAGGAAGATTCCACTGCCAGCGTTGCGGTCGTCCTGACCGCAACGCCTGCGAAGGACTCTGTCCCATTCTTCCTGAAGCTGCCAGAGTCCTTAACGCTCGCTCCATCTCCCTCCCCCCGCCATC
>JAKSBM010000078.1 GCA_022361135.1 Desulfobacterales bacterium
ACGGTCTGGCGAGCGCCCCCCAGCTTGGACAGGGCCGAGGCCAACCCCGAAGGGTTTCCGGTGATGGAGGCGGCCGTGGCGTCGGCCAGATATTCCCGGGACCGGGAGACGGCCATCTGGACCAGCATGGCGGCCATGGGAGCGATGATGGACATGATGATCACCCCGGCAAGCCCCAAACCACCTTCGTCATCATCATCACCGGAGAAACCGCCAAAGATGGCAGAAAACCGTGCCATGGATGCAATCCACATGATGGCCCCGGCCATGGTGGCCACGATGGTGGAGATGAGGATGTCCCGATTCTTGATATGGCCCAACTCATGGGCAATGACCCCCTCCAATTCCGCTTGGTTCATGAGGTTCATCAGGCCCTGGGTCACGGCCACCACTGCATTGTCCGGGTTACGGCCCGTGGCAAAGGCATTGGGTGCGGATTCCGGGATAAGGTAAACCTGGGGCATGGGTAGACTGGCCTGGCGGGCCAGACGTTCAACCGTATCGTAAAGCCCGGGGGCCTGGGAGCGCTCCAGGGGCTGGGCCCGATACATTTTCAACACAATTTTATGGGAGTACCAATAGGAAAAAAAATTCATTCCCCCGGCAAAGATCAGGGCGATGAACATACCGCCCTGGCCCCCCAGAAGATAGCCCAGGAAAAGGAAAAGGCCGGTCATGGCCGTTAAAAGAAAAGTGGTCTTGATGTGGTTGCCCATGTGACATCTCCTCAATCTCAAAGGTCAGATCTGATATGGTTCCGATTTATCCATCGTTGGATAAAACCATAAGACGGAACCGTTAAAAATCAAGCAGGTTCACATGGAAAACCAGGGGGCATCACCAGGGGTTGAAAGCCCCTCCCCCGGGATCGGTCTCACCCGGGATGGGGGTGGACAGGACAATACTGGTCCGGGTGGTGCCGTGGGGGGACAGCAGGGTAACCAACGCTTCGATGCGGGCCATGTCGTCCACCCCCACCTTGATGATAAAGGCATCGTCCCCACTCATGTGATGGCATTCCATGACCTGGGGGAAGCCCGCCAGAACGGCCTGGACCGCCGGATAGGACTGGGGCGGTGTCCTCAAATGGATAAAGGCGGTGATGGCCTTGGGAGCGGTGCGAATCTTGGCATGGTAGCCCAAAAGAATCCCTGCCTCTTCCAACTTTTTCACCCGTTCGGTGACCGCCGGGGTGGACAACCCCACCCTCAGACCCAGTTGGCGCATGGACAGGCGCCCTTCCGCCCGGAGTTCCATAAGGATCCGCCGTCCGATCTCATCCAGAAGCCTGCCTCGCTTTTCGTCTGTTAAGTCCATGGTCCCAACACCTTTCATTTAAAAGGAAACCTGCCTTTAAAACCAGGATTCACCCATTTACTTTGTTCAGTCTCCATCCTATGCTCTTCATCACATCACCCACCAAGGAGACGATATGGAACCCTATTTTCTAATCAAGGGAATTGCCATGGGGGCAACCATTGCCGCCCCCCTGGGCCCCATCGGCCTGCTCTGCATTCGCCGCACCCTGGACCTGGGCCCCCTGGCGGGCCTTCTCACCGGCCTTGGGGCGGCCACGGCCGACGCCATCTACGGCACCATCGCCGCCTTTGGCCTCACCGCGGTTTCGGATCTTCTCACCCGCCACCTGGACAGCTTCCAAATCATTGGCGGACTTTTTCTCTGCTACCTGGGCCTCAAGGGGCTGCGCCCCATGGCGGAGCAGGGGGGAGCCCCCCCTCCATCCACGGACCGAGCCGGCATGGGGGCCTATGTCAGCGCCCTGTTTCTCACCCTGACCAACCCCATGACCATCCTGGTCTTTGCCGCCGTTTTTTCCGGGCTGGGCCTGGCCAATGCTCCGGGGAACAACCGGGCCGCCCTGGCATTGGTGGCCGGAATATGGATCGGTTCCTGCCTCTGGTGGTTCCTTTTGTCCATGGGAGCCCACGGGATGGGGCAACGCATCTCCCACCGTCACCACAGGATCATCCAGACAAGTGCCGGTCTCATCATTCTGGGATTTGGCCTGGCGGCCCTGGTTCAGCCCCTGGTGGGCTAACCCGCCCCCGGGTTGCCAGCCCCTCCGGCTCCGGGGTTAGATCCCTTTGATATCCCCCCAGCAGGTCACCCGACACACCCGGTGGTCGGCCACGGGCCGGGCATTCCAGGGTCGGTGGTAGAGTTTTACAGGGACCCCCATCTCCCGGGCCAGGTAAAGGGCCATCTCCCGGGAATCCTCCACGGCCACATCATAGGAACGCCTCCCAAAGGCGGCCTTGGAAATGGACACCGAAGGATCGACATCGGGCCGGTTGTACTTGTCCACCATGGTCAATTCGTTAAAGGGAATCCTGTGGCGGTAGAGCCAATCCAGGGTGGCCCCATGGGTCCAGGAGGGCCGCCCCGTCACAATGTCGATGAAATGGCCTTGATCGGCCCAGGCCGAAAGGGTCTCAACACAGCCCTCCACCACCGAGTAGCCCATGAGAACCTCGGGGGTGTGAACCATCTGGAAAAAATGATCAAATTCCGCCTGGGTCAACCCAAAGGAGGTCATTAGGTCAAAGGTGGTCAGATCCCGGTATGAAACCGTTTTCCCAAACTCCCTTTCCACCACGCCGATATAGGTATCCGTGGTCATGGACAGGACATCGTCCACATCCACATAA
>JAKSBM010001018.1 GCA_022361135.1 Desulfobacterales bacterium
GCCGGCCAGGTGCATGATCTTCCACAGGGGCACCATTTCATCGGGCTCGGTTACCGGTTCTCTGGAGTTCTGGTTCAGGAAATAATAGGCCCCGTCCCGATTCACGTCTGCGGTCATGGCCTCAAACTCGGGCTGGGCTTCCTGGTATTCTTCCAGAACGTCTTCCACAACAAATTCGAAATCCTCTTCCGTGGCGCCCATGGCTGAACAGGTATCATTTCTCAAAGCCATGTCACAGGAAGCGGTGATGCCCTTGGGCTTGTCTTCCTTGTCCCAGGTGGCCCGGGCATTGAATACCAGCTGCGGGATGTTGATCTGCATGGGGCAGACATACATGCAACGGGTACACATGGAACACATCCACACCCAATTGGAGCTCAGGATTTCCTCATCCATGCCCAGGGCAGCCATCCGCAGGAACTTCCTGGGATCCATGCCGTCCAGGCCGGTTGCCGGACACCCGGATGCGCAGGCACCACAGGTAAGGCAGGCATTCAGATTCCCGCCTTCGGGCAACAATTCCATTACCTTATCCTTGAAGACGCTCTTGCGCGCGCCTCCAATTTTAATAGCTTGATCTCCCATGCTATTAATTCCCCCTATCTGTCGATTCAATTTAACGAACGTTAAGTTTAGGTTCCTATCCCTATCTTTAAGCAGTGTACTATGTCTCTTATTCACCCTGCCATGTCAATAAAAATTTTCAAATTCCCATGGTTTGACATTTCCATTCCCTGCGCTAATATTCCAGGTGCTATGGAGAATTTAAAAGAGATACAATCCCTGGCCGCCAAGGCCATGTCCAGGGACCGTCACACCTTGTTTCAGGGCCTGCGCGCCCTTCGAACCGGCAAAACCGCATCCGGCCAAGCCATTAAAAACAAAGCCAATTTCACCAAAAGCCTGCTGCGGCGGGCAAAAACCTCGGCGGAAGAATACGAAAACCGCCGGAACAGCATCCCCCGGGATCTGGGCTTTGACCCCAAGTTGCCCATCACGGCCAAAAAGGATGAAATCGTTGCCGCCATCCGTGAAAATTCCGTGGTCATCATCTCCGGGGAAACCGGATCGGGCAAGACCACCCAGATCCCCAAATTCTGCCTGGAAGCCGGCCGGGGACGAAGCGGTTTCATCGGCTGTACCCAGCCCCGTCGTATTGCGGCGATAAATGTGGCGAAACGCATCGCCCAGGAATTGAATCAACCCATGGGCCAATCCGTGGGCTACAAAATCCGATTCGACGATATGACCGCGCCCAAGGCCCATATCAAGCTCATGACCGACGGGATTCTCCTGGCGGAAACCCAGACCGATCGTTTCCTGAACCAATACGATACCCTCATTGTGGACGAGGCCCACGAACGGAGCCTGAACATTGATTTCACCCTGGGTATCCTGCGAAAACTGGTGAAGCAGCGCAGGGATCTCAAGCTCATCATCACCTCGGCCACCATTGATACGGAAAAATTCTCCAAGGCCTTTGACGGTGCTCCTATTATAGAGGTAAGCGGCCGCATGTATCCGGTGGACGTCCAATACCGCCCCATCACCGGACCCAACGGGGAAAAACTCAGCTCGGAAGACCAGGGTTTTGTTGAGGCCGCCGCCGAAGCCACGGAAAATATCCTGGTTCAATCCCGCACCGGTGACATCCTTATATTCATGCCCACGGAACAGGACATCGGAGAAACCCTGGAATTGCTCCGGGGAAGAAACTATCCCGGCGTCACGGCCCTGCCCCTCTTTGCCCGGTTGTCGGCCAAGGAACAGGCCAAGGTGTTCACCAGCCAGCCCGGCCGGAAGATCATTGTCTCCACCAATGTGGCCGAAACCTCATTGACCATTCCGGGCATCAAGTATGTGGTGGATACGGGACTGGCCCGGATCCCCTCCTACAGCCCCCGGACCCGGACCACGGCCCTGCCCGTTTCCCCCATTTCCCAAAGTTCGGCCAACCAGCGCATGGGGCGCTGCGGCCGTGTGGAAAACGGGATCTGCATCCGCCTCTATGACGAAGACGACTTCAACGGACGCCCCTTTTTCACGGCCCCGGAGATCCTGCGCTCCAACCTTGCCGAGGTCATCCTGCGAATGATCTCCCTGAACCTGGGGGATGTGTCCGTTTTTCCGTTCATTGATCCGCCGGCCCCCAAAAGCATCCGGGACGGGTTTGACACCCTGGTGGAGCTGGGGGCCATCCGGGAAAAGAAGCGCCGGCCCGAGGGACAGGGCTCCCAGGGCAAAAAGATGTACGAACTCACCCGGGTCGGCAGGATCATGTCCCGGATCCCGGTGGACCCAAAGCTCTCACGGATACTCATCGAGGCGGACAAAAACAGATGCCTGGCCGAAGCTGTGGTCATCGCCACAGCGCTGTCCATCTCGGACGTACGTCAGCGGCCGGCGGACAAGGCCGCAGCCGCTGATCAGCAGCATGCCCAGTTCAAGGACCCCACTTCCGATTTTGTCACGATCCTTAATATATGGGACGCTTACAAGGCAGCGGAAAAAAAGTTAAAGTCCCGGGGCAAACTCAAACGGTTCTGCGTGGACAGGTACCTCTCATTGAAACGGATCCGGGAGTGGCAGGACATCCACCGCCAGATCCGGCAGCAGCTCAGGGATCACGATTTTAACCCGGACACACGGTTCAAGGCCCCGTCCGGCACAGCCCAGCTCAAATCCAAGGA
>JAKSBM010000362.1 GCA_022361135.1 Desulfobacterales bacterium
ATGTGCATGGCCGTGGGAAAGGTGTCGTTGGAGGATTGGGACCGGTTCACATCGTCGTTGGGATGGAGAAAAGGCGTCCCCTTCCCCAGGGCATTCCCGGCCAGGACATGGGCCCGGTTGCTGATGACCTCGTTGACATTCATGTGGGACTGGGTCCCGGACCCGGTCTGCCAAACCTTAAGGGGGAATTCGTCATCCAGATCCCCGGCCAGGATCTCATCGCACACCCGGGAGATGGCCTCGGCCTTGGCCTGGCCCATGAGGCCCAGACTGTGGTTGGCCCAGGCCGCCGCCTTCTTCAGCACCCCGAATGCATGGATCACCTCAATGGGCATGGCCTCCCGACCAATCTTAAAATTCTCCAGGGAACGCTGGGTCTGGGCCCCCCAATACCGGTGGGCCGGCACCTGGACCTCCCCCATGGTGTCTTTTTCACTGCGTGTCTTCATTGGTCCTCCCCATGGAAGGCTGGTTTGATCCCCGCCCAATGGGCCGGATCAAAGCTGCGCCCCCATTTATCGTACAATCCCTGGAGTCTGCCCCCCTGGTACAAATCTCGAATTCCCCGATCAAACATCCGCCTCAGGAGCCGGCCCCGCTCCGTGGGGGCAAATCCCACATGGGCCGCCTCCGTCCAAAGGATCTGTTTTTCGTACAACCCCGAATCCATGGCGTGGTCGGCCATGAACCGGTCAATGTCCACCAGGGCATCGATGTAAATATCATATTGATCCAGATTAAGTTGAAGCCAGGCATTTTCGTGGGAATCGGCCTCCTGCCAATCTCCGAACTGGATGGCCCGCAGCCGGGGATTCAGTTGGTAGTCGTACCCACGGAGCCACACCGCCCGGGTGTAATCCAAACTATGGATCCCATCCCACCGGGGGATGGAATGGCGCTTGTACACCGCCGCCGTGCGCTCCACATACAAGGGAAACCGGGAGAGATCCCGATCCCCTTCCCGTCCCTTCAACACACAGAGCAAAGCATCCCCCTGCCCCGCTTCCACCATGGACCGGCCACGGGTCCAGGGAATCATCCGAAAACGCACCCCCACCCCCCGGGGTTCATACACCGCCCGGAGGATATCGCAGAACAACCCGGTGCCGTCGGCATTGGCCTGGCCCTCCCATTGGGGGGTCACCACCTCAATGGCCGTCACCGGCTCCTCCTGGGCCACCACACCATTCGCCCAGAAACAAAAACCCGCTAAAATATAAAGGAAAATTCGCTTGAAGATCATGATTCAACAGATGTAGCCAATGTAACCCGCCCTGTCAACCAAACAGGGAGATTCCCAAACTCGGACTCGCCATAACCGTTCAAATTTTAAATGGATTTTCCCGGACCGACAAATTGAACCATTGACCCAATGTATCCCACAAGATACAATAACGCCATGAAATACCGGGTTGAAACCACATCACATTTTGATAAATGGTTCAGCAAACCCAGGGACAGGCAGGTGAAAATCAGACTGCTGGCCAGACTTGCCCGGGTTGAAAATGGTAATTTTGGAGATTATAAGGCCCTTACCGACAACCTGTTTGAACTTCGGTTCTTTTTTGGTTCCGGCCTGAGAATATATTACACAATCCAGGAAGACCGAATCGTCCTCCTGCTGGTTGGCGGCAAAAAAGCCAGCCAGAATAAAGACATTGAAAAAGCCAAAACGCTTTTAAAAGCATTGGAGCATTGATAGATGACCGCAAAAACCAAACCCTTCAACATCTCGGCCCACCTCAACTCCCCGGAAGAAATCCGCCTCTTCCTCCAGGAAGTCCTGGAAACCGGCACCGAGGCCGATTTCATCCACGCCCTGAGCATCGCCGCCAAGGCCAAGGGAATGACCCAGGTCGCAGAAAAGGCCGGCGTCACCCGCGCCAGCCTTTACAAATCCCTAGCCGAAAACGGCAACCCCCGTTTCACAACCATCAGTAAAGTGACCAAGGCCTTGGGGTTTAAATTGACCTTGGCTTAATAGTC